>CAYVBI010000042.1:0-12257 GCA_964448985.1 uncultured Dehalococcoidales bacterium | reverse complement strand
GATGATTACACCGTCGGCCAGGTCCGCCGCCTCAGCCGCCTGCTGCGGACCGGCGATTCCGAAGCCGATGCAGAGCGGTATATCCGTAACCTTCCTCACATTTGAAATCACAGCGCCCAGGCCGGAGGAAAAGCTGTTGCGCACTCCGGTCACTCCCGTCACGGACACCATATAAATGAATCCGCTTGAGCTATGCGCCACGCGGCGGATGCGTTCCTGTGAGCTGTTGGGCGCTACGAAGTAAATTGTATCGATGCCGTGCTTCTTTGCATCGGCATCCAGCCCGGGCAGCTCGCCCGGCGGCAGGTCGGGTATGATCAGACCGTCGACCGCCTTCGCTTCGCAATCGGCGCAAAACTTCTCCACACCATAGCTCATAACCGGGTTAAGATAGGTCATAAAGACCAGCGGAATATCGCTCTCGTTCCTGATGCGCCCGGCTATTTCGAAGCACGTATTTGTGGTAACTCCGTTGAGCAGCGCAAGGTGGCTGGAGTGCTGGATGGTCAGGCCGTCGGCCATGGGATCGGAGAAGGGGATGCCCATCTCGATGATGTCGCAGCCGGACCCGGCCAGCAGCAAGGCAGCCTGGACGGTGGCCCCGATGTCCGGATACCCCACCGTTATGTAGGCGATCAGGGCCTTATGTTTTTTATGCCGGAATACTTTGGATATGCGGCTCATAGCTGCACCCCCAGCGCGCCGGCCACGACATGAACGTCTTTATCACCCCGGCCGGAGAGGTTAACGACGATTAGATTACTCTTATCCATGTCCCTTGCCAGCTTGATTGTGTAAGCAAGGGCATGCGACGATTCCAGCGCAGGCAAAATGCCTTCAAGCCTGCTGAGCAGTTGAAACGCCTCCAGCGCCTCTTTGTCACCGGCCGTGACGTACTTCACCCTGCGCCGGTCTTTATAATAGCTGTGCTCCGGGCCGACGCCGGGATAGTCAAGCCCTGCCGAGATACTGTGCGTCTCCAGCACCTGTCCGCCCTCATCCTGCAGCAAATAGGATCTGGCGCCATGCAGCACGCCCGTCCTGCCGGCGGCCAGCGTGGCGGCATGTTTACCGGTACTGACTCCGCGCCCGCCCGCCTCGACTCCAATCAGTCCAACCCCGCTGTCCAGGATGAAGGGATGGAAGATACCCATGGCGTTGCTGCCCCCTCCCACGCAGGCGACGATACAATCGGGCAGCCTGCCACATTGTTCCATGACCTGTTCGCGGGCCTCCCTGCCGATCACCGATTGAAAGTCACGCACCATCAGGGGGTAAGGGTGCGGGCCCACCACCGAGCCGATCAGGTAATAGCTGTCTGTCACGTTGCTCACCCAGTCCCTGATGGCCTCGTTAATGGCGTCCTTGAGCGTTTTACTGCCGGACGATACAGGGCGCACCTCCGCCCCCATCAATTTCATACGGAAGACATTCAGGGACTGGCGCTGCACATCCTCCTCACCCATATAAACGATGCACTGTTGCCCGAGCATGGAGCAGACTGCGGCCGCGGCCACGCCGTGCTGTCCTGCGCCGGTCTCGGCGATGATCCTCCGCTTGCCCATGGCCTTTGCCAGCAGTCCCTGCCCCAGCGCATTGTTGATCTTATGCGCCCCGGTATGAGCGAGGTCCTCCCGCTTGAGGTAAAGCTGCGCCCCACCGCAATATCGGGTCAGCATCTGCGCGTGGTAGAGCGGCGTGGGCCGGCCCGAATAATCGCGCTCCAGCGCGGCAAGGTGCGATAGAAATTCAGGATCCTCCCTATACTTGCCGTAGGCGGCCGACAGCTCGTCCAGCGCCGCTATCAGCGTCTCGGGCACGAACCTGCCTCCGAATTCTCCGTAGTAGCCTTTTTCATCGGGTAACATATTTTTCACCTTCAAATAAAATTGTTTTTAATAATTCACGCCCTTTTGCGCCTGGCCCGCCGGTCAGCCTGACCGCACGTATGAAATCCCGCACCTTCTCCATATCTTTACTGCCCGCGCTTTCCACACCCGAAGAGACGTCGACGCCGGCCGGACCGGCGCGGCGTATCAGCCGCCTGACGTTTGCGGGAGACAGGCCTCCGGCAAGCAGCAGGGGATAACGAGCACATGCCCCGGCAGCGATATCCCAGTCGAAGCTCTGCCCGCCGCCGCCATAGCTGTCATCATTTTTACAGTCGAGCATACAGATGAAGGGACGGCTGCGCACTGCTTCATATCCCGCTTTCACGTCTCCGATGACCTGTGCTGCTGTGCAAGTCTGCGTTATATGGATTACTTTGATAAAGGGTGTTTTTAGCGAACTGCAGTAGTCCCAGCTCTCGTCGCCGCTGAGCTGGACCATGTCCAGGCCGCAGTACGCCGCTATATCGTTTACAACCCGCGGCAGCTCATTGACAAAAACGCCCGCCAGCGCGGGACGATGCGGCAGTTGCTTTATGCGCCTGACTATATCAACAGCCTGTTGAACATCGACCCGCCGCCGGCTGGGTGCAAAGACCAGCCCGATTATATCGGCGCCCAGACCTGCCACGCGCACGGCATCCCCGGCAGAGGTAAGGCCGCAGATTTTTATGATCGTCACGGAAAAAGCTCCCCTATTTTAACGCTGATATCGGGTGAAGCCATTAATGCCTCGCCGATCAGCACGGCGTTGACCTTCAGTTCCCTCATTCCAGCAATATCTCCTGCAGACTTGATGCCGCTTTCGCTGACCACCAGCCTGTCCGCCGGTACGAGCGGCCTCAAACGACGCGTTACGGCGGTATCGACCTGAAAGGTACGCAGGTCGCGATTGTTGATTCCGATGATCCCGGCTCCGCAGTCAAGAGCTTTTTTTATGTCCGATTCATCATGTACTTCTACCAGACAATCCATACTGAGCTGATGGGCAAGTCCGAGCAGGTCCCTTAACGAAGATGTATCAAGTATGGAGGCGATCAGCAGCAGGCTATCGGCGCCATAGGCTTTTGCCTCATAAACCTGGTAAGGATCGAAGATGAAGTCCTTCCTGATCAGAGGCAGTCTCCTTGTGCCAAGCCCGCATTTTATCGATTGCAGGTAGGCCAGGCTTCCTTGAAAGTATTTCGACTCGGTCAGTACCGATATGGCTGCCGCCCCATGCTGTGCATATATTGAGGCAATTTTGACGGGATCGAAGTCCGGGCGGATCAAACCGCGCGAGGGAGACGCCTTCTTGACCTCGGCGATAAGCCTGACCTTTTTACCCTTAATAGCCGAAGCGAGACTGAGCGGGGAGGGCGCCCGGCGTGCGATTGCCGATATTTTCTCAAGCGGGACCCGCTGTATAGTTGCAGCCAGCTCGATGCGCTTATCGGCTAAGATTTCATCAAGTATCATGCACTTTATCCCGCCGGATCAAGCCAGGTCCCGGCTGAAGGAGATAAGCTGATCCAGTTTACCTAACGCCCGGCCACTGTCGATCACTGCTGCGGCTGTTGTTACGGCCTCTGCCAGGGAGCCGGACATCCCGCCGATATAGATGCCGGCCGCTGCATTGAGCAGCACAACATCGCGCCTGGCTGAACGCTCGCCATTCAGCACGTTACGCAGTATTTCGGCATTCTGCGGTGGCGTACCGCCCAGCAGAATACTGTCCATAGCGCTGTTCAGCCCCACATCTTCGGGACGTATACGCCGGCGGGCGGAAGTAACATGTCCGTCATCTATCTCCCACAGTACGGAATATCCTGAGATGGAGAGCTCGTCGATGCCGTTGAGCCCATGCACGACCAGAGCCCGTTTAGTGCCCATGCGGCAGAGCGCAGTGGCGATCTTATCACCCAGCTCTTCACTGGGCACGCCCAGGACCTGATATTCCGCACCGGCCGGATTGGTGAGGGGTCCGAGGATGTTGAAAACTGTGCGTATGCCGATCTCGCGGCGCGGCGCGGCAGCGTATTTCATGGCCGGGTGGAAGGCCTGCGCGAACATAAATCCGATGCCCACCCTCTCCACGCACTGCTGGACCTGCTCCGGCTTCAGTTCGATCTTCACTCCCAGCGCTTCCAGCACGTCGGCTGAGCCGCAACGGCTGCTCATGGCGCGGTTGCCGTGTTTGGCCACCTTAAGCCCCGCCCCGGCCATCACGAAGGCGGCTGTGGTGGAGATATTGAAGGTGTTGGAGCCGTCCCCGCCCGTGCCGACGATATCTATTACCGGCCCCGCCAGGGACACCCTGCTCGATCTGGCGCGCATCACACTGGCCAGGCCGGCCACCTCATCGGCGGTCTCCCCTTTGAGCTTGAGCGCAACCAGGAAAGCGCCGAGCTGGGCCTGCGTGGCCGAGCCGTCCATGATCTCTTCCATCACAGAGGAAGCTTGCTCCATGGTCAACGAATTGCCTGATACCAGACTCCCGATCGCTTCTTTAATCATCTTAATTTCTCCTCAAAGCGAGAAAGTTCTTTAGAATATCCTTGCCGCCCTGTGTCATGAACGATTCGGGATGGAACTGTATGCCCTGCACCGGGTATTCACGATGGCGCAACCCCATCACTGTGCCATCGTCGGTCCAGGCGGTCACTTCCAGACAATCGGGTAATGTATCGCGGTTGACCACCAGCGAATGGTAACGGATAGCGTAGAAGGGGTCGGGCAATCCATCGAAAAGACCGTTGCTGTTATGGTGAATGAGAGACGACTTGCCGTGCATGATCTGGGCCGCACGGCAGATGACGCCGCCGTAGCTGTAACCTATGCATTCATGTCCCAGGCAAACGCCCAATATTGGTATGGTGGCGCCCAGTTCTTTGATGACGTCATTGGATATGCCGGCCTGCAGCGGCGTGGATGGTCCAGGCGAGATGATGATCCTGTCGGGGTCCATGTCAAGTATCTCCGCCGGTGTGACCCGGTCGTTGCGGACCACGGTGACCCTTTGCCCCAGCTCGCCAAGGTACTGGTAGATGTTATAGGTGAAGCTGTCGTAATTATCGATCAGTATAAGCATGTTCTCTCCTTTTGCCCGATGTATTTTCGGCCTGCTCGATTGCCTTGAGCAGCGCCCGGGCTTTATTCAGTGTTTCCTGGTACTCGCGCTGAGGCACGCTGTCATAGACGATTCCGCAGCCGGCCTGGACATGAGCGATACCGTCCTTGATCACCATGGTGCGTATGGCGATGGCCATATCCATGTTGCCGTTATGTGAGAAATAGCCGACCGCCCCGGCATAAGGGCCGCGTTTATCCGGTTCCAATTCGGCGATGATCTGCATGGCGCGTATTTTGGGAGCGCCTGAGACCGTCCCTGCCGGGAAGCAGGCCTGGAGCGCGTCGAAGGCGTTGTATTCATCCCTGAGACTGCCCTGTACGTTGGTGACCATGTGCATAACGTGTGAATAGCGCTCGATCTCCATCAAGTCGCTGACCTCCACTGTGCCCGGCTTGCTGATGCGCCCTATATCGTTGCGTCCCAGGTCCACCAGCATAATATGCTCGGCCCTTTCTTTCTCATCGTGCAGCAGTTCATCGGCCAGTGCGGCGTCCTCGAGATGATCCTCACCGCGCGGGCGCGTTCCGGCCAGCGGGCGAACTGTAACCGTGCCGTCCTCTACCCTGACCAGCGTTTCCGGGGAGGCGCCCACGATGTCGAAATCACCCAGCCGCAGGAAGTACATATAGGGAGAGGGATTAATGGAACGCAATGCCCGATATATATCGAAAGGATCCGCCGTTGCCCGCATGGAGAGCCGCTGCGAGAGCACTACCTGGATGGCCTCGCCGGCTGTGATGTAGTCCCTGGCCCTGTCAACACAGTCTTCGAAGTCCTGCTGCGAGAAGTTGGATTGAATGCCCTGCGTATTGCCGGTCCCGGGCAGCATTGCCGGGTCGGGCAAGGGCGCCGTGAGTCTTTCCGCCAGCTCATCAATCCGGCTGACCGCTTTAGCATAGGCGGCCTCAACGTCGTCCTCGATATGGGCGTTTGAGATTACAATGGCCTTATGCGTGACGTGGTCGAAGACCAGCATGGTGTTGGCGATCATGAAGATTGCTTCGGGCAAGCCCAGCGGATCGCTGTCCGGTGAAGGCAATTCTTCAAACCGGGCGGAGGTCTCGTAGGACAGGTAGCCGACTGCCCCGCCGCAGAGGACGGGCAGGCCGTAGACCTGGACCTGCTTATATTTATCCAGCTCGTCCTTTACAGCCTGCAGCGGACCGATCTGATCGCCGGCATGGATGATAATCGTCCTCTCAGGTTCTGTTCCGATGAAGCTGTAACGCGCCTGGCGCTGGCCTCCCTCCACACTTTCCAGCAGGAAAGAATATCTTCCGCGGCCGACTTTAAGGAAGGCCGAGACCGGCGTCTCCATGTCAGCTACTATCTCACGATAGACAGGTACCAGGTTGCCGTCCCTGGCCAGCTTTGTGAATTCATCCAACGAAGGGCTATACATATTACGGCCTCCTCCAGCCTGCCGGGCCTTTCTTATATTTATTGAGCTTTCTCATGGATATTCCTCCTTCTGTAAAATTTGGGTAAATAAAAAACCCTCCTGGCTATCCAGGAGGGTTTATCAGTTAGCTTAACTCTTCTACGAGTCTATGGTTTCAGGCAATGTCCTCCCGGACATGCAAAAGGCATGTCTCGCCACCACCAGAAGCTAAAGGTGTTGAGGCTGAGGACCGTATTTATAATTGCCTGACTCATTTGTGACGTATATGGTAACATCACGAGTTTAGGCGTGTCAAATTTATCTGTACCCATGACAATACAGCAACAAATACCGGTTATTAGGTCGGGTATAATTGTACCGGACGATCCAAACTGTCTATTGAGTATCGGTCAACCACCGGTAACACCGGAATTCTGTGGGAATTGAGCGCGGGCATCAATCATTGACAGGTGGCCGCTATTTGGGCATACTCCATTATTGACGAAGAGGCAGAAAGGCGATAAGGTAAATCCACTTGAGGCCGACAACCTGGAAACGAGCCCGGCTTTACAGCGAGGCCACCGGCTATATTATTCCGGCGCACGCTTACGATAATTATGAGAATGGAGACATCAATATGGAATTGAAAGACAGGGTTATTTTAATCACGGGGGCTTCGTCAGGCATAGGAAAAGCGGTCGCGCTGGCTTTGAGCCGCCGCCATAACCGCATTGTTATATTCGCGCGCAGAAAGGAATTGCTTGCCGAGGTGGCAGAGACTATTAGAAAGAATGGCAGCGAGGCGCTGGCGATCACCGGAGACGCGCTGGATGAGAAACAGGCGGCAGGCGCCGTTCACGAGGCGGTGCAGAGATTCGGGCACATCGATATCGCGTTGCTGAATATCGGGATAGGCCCTTCGCTCGACATTGCCACGGCCGCTCCCGATGATATCAAGCAAAATATGCGTATGAACTACGATACGATGATCGATTTTTTCTGTCCGATCGTCCGGCAAATGAAAACCCAGGATACGGGCGGGGTCATCGCCAATACCAACTCACTGGCCGGGTTCGTGGGGCTCCCCACGCAGGGGCAGTACTCGGCCTCCAAGGCGGCCTGCCGTATGTTCCTGGATACCGCCAGGATCGAGCTGAAACAGTATAACATCAGGATCCTCACAATTTGTCCCGGATTCGTGGTTACAGAGAGAAACAAGCATCAGGGAATTCCCCGCTCCCTCACGATGACCACGGATGAGGCAGCCAAACATATCCTCAATGCTTTGAGATCAGAACGTAAGGAATACCTGTTTCCCAACCACCTGAAGACGGCTGTTATGCTGCCAAGATTTCTGCCGCGATCTGCAACGGAGAGGGTCCTATCGCGGTTCTCGCACTCTTAACTGCGTAATAAAATAATGGAGGTTGAAATGCCGGTTTACATCGCTTTGACTACTCTCAATGAAAGTGGACGGGAAGCCATCAAGACCAATCCCCGAAAAATCAAGGCCAATAAAACTGCACTTGAGGCCATGGGGGTAAAGGTACTGGGACAATATATCACGCTCGGCCAGTATGATTTTATCAATGTTTTCGAAGCTAAAAATGAAGAGACTATACTGAAGGCTGCGGTGAATCTTTCGGGCAAAGGGATCGCCCACACGGAAACACTGGTAGCGCTCACAGTCGACGAGTTCCTTAAAATCGGTAAAAAGCGGGCTAAGTAATAGCGTGCTGCCGGGCTGTCCGGCATGCGCCGATATATATAAGAACCAGGATGGTCAACTGATAATTCCTTGACCTGTTAAAATCTGTTTGACCGCTTTCTGTGCGCCTGCCATCACATTCACCACACCGCCACCGCTCTCGCTCTGGGCGCCGATGAACCACAGCCCCTGAATGGGTGTCTTGTGGGCCGGCGGTTTGTTCCCCATGATGGGAGGCACCCCGCCGAACGAATGGTGTTTCAGGTGGGTGCGGAGGCGAAAATCTTCCGGCGTGAGTATGAGACGGGTCCTGGTATGCTGGCGCAGGCCGGGTACATGGCGTTCGGCCATCGCTACGAGTTTGTCCGACAGCTCCTCCCCACGGCTGCTCCATGATCCTTGGGCCAGGGTATCAGGCGCCACGGTATAGATCGTGACCGCATGCTGACCGGACGGCGCCATCGACGGGGAGTGCAGCGATGGTACATAGATCAACAGCCCATCTTCACCTTCGTGGTAATGGCCGGAGCGCAAACGTTTCACCGCGCTCTCCAGATCATGGATGTAATAATAGTAGCACAGGGCTGACGGCTGATACGGCGTGGGATCAAAGTCGATTCCCATCTGCACCATCAGCACCGATTCCATCAGGCGGTTGCCTTCAACCTGGCTGATCAATTCCGCAGGCAGGTTCTCCTTGCCCACCAGGTCAAAGAACACCTCACGCATACCGCCCGAGGCCAGTACAAGGTCTGCAGCTTCAAATCTACCGCCCGCCAGCTCCACCCCTTTGACCCGTCCGTTCTCAACAACGATCTTCTTGACAGCCGTACCGGTGACCACCTTGCCGCCGTTCTCCACGATCACACCGTTAACAGCATCCACCAGGTTCTGACAGCCTCCGATGATGTAACAGAAGGCAGCCCTGGCGCTCCTGGTTCCCGGATAGGCGGGGATACGTTTGTCGAATGCCGTTTCCAGGTGAATGGCAGGCACTCCCAGGGCGGGGAACTCGCTGGGAGCAGTGACGAAATCGGCCACGATACCCAGAAAGAAAGTCTTAAGGGCGGTTGTTTTGAAATAATGGTCCATCAGTTGACCGCCGTTCCAGTTCAACCTGCTTTTGACCTGCTGAAAATCGAGCAGCATACGCAGCTTGAGCCACAGCGCCGCCAATCCATGTGCGGTTTCCGCCCTGCGGGCCAGCGACATCAGCCCGAGCATCCGATCATAAAACCGGTAGTACCGGTCGAGCTGGCCGCTCTCATCAGGGAAGAGCTTCTTCAGGTGGTCACGCCTCCAGTAAGGGCCCTCATACTCCTGCGGTTTCAACAGTGTAAATTCGGGCAGCGACAGTCCCCTGTCCTCTCGCACGGCCTTCACCCGTTCGCTGACCTCCAGCTCCTCCAGTATGACGCGGCCCTTATCGCCCGGCGCAAATCCCTCTATCAGAAGCGGGCCGATATCCCAGGCGAATCCATCCTTCGATACGGTGGCTGTGACTCCTCCCGGAGTTGAAAACTGTTCGAACACTGTAACGGAATGTCCGGCCCTGGCCAGATACGCCCCGGCAGTAAGCCCGGACATGCCGGAACCGATGACGACCGTTTTCATAACACCCTCCTATCGTCTGAGACTGAACCTCGCTTACGACGTCTTTGCGGCAGCTTTCCGCGCCGCCAGCTCCTGCACCAGGGCGGCATGGTTCTTGCGCGTGATGGGATACCAGATCAAGAAAGGCACGCTGATAATGAGGACCACCGCCGGCACCACAGCGAAAAAGAGGCGGATGCCGAACAACGCTTGTTCCGTCTGGGCCACGTTCGGCACGTAACCGTACAACTGCAAGGCCCAGCCGCAGACCGCCACGCCCAGCGCACCGGTGAACTTGGACAGGAAAGCCCACAGACCATAGTAAATCCCTTCGCGCCGCTCACCGGTCATCTCCTCGTCGTACTCGACCACATCGGGCAGCATGCTCCAGGGGAAAACCCACTGCGCAGAGAAGCCTATGCCGACTATCACCGCTACTAAATAGATCCACGGCGTAGGGCCGTAGGGAAAGAAAAAGCCTGTGATAATAGCCACTGAGGCTATGAACAACCCCAGCGCATATGACGGGCCTTTATTGATCCTGTCTGAAACCAGCTTGGCCGGTATGAGACAGATACCGATCGTCACCAGCATTGCCAGCAATATATATGAGACCTGGTCTTTCATATCCAGTTGATACTGGATGAAATAGGGCACCAGGGCGGTCAGTACAGTGAAACTGAAACTGCTCAGGATGAAGGCGATCATCAGAATGATAAACGGCCTGTTCTTGAAGGCGGTCAGAATCGCCCTGCCCGGCGGCAGCCGGGAGGGTTCACCGGCTATTTCAGGCGATTCCTTGATCGACAGGGTGGTAATCAGGATAGTAATTACAGCTATGGCCCCGAAAACTGCGCCGGTGGCGCTCCACGCCTGCTGCAGGTCCAGGCCGGCCCCCCTGAAAACTCCAGCCAGTATGGTGGTTAAAGCTGCGCCCAGTATATAACCGACGACGTTATATACCATGCGGATCGAGGTCAGGCTGGCGCGATCGCTGTAGTCGCGGGTCAGCTCGGGGGTCAGCGCATAGTAGGGCGTGCTGGTCATGGTATGGAAGGTATCCACCAGCCAGAAGCTGAGCAGCACGGCGAAAAAGGCTGGCACTCCGGTCAACCCGACGGGCAGCGAGAACATAATCCAGGCCGCAAACCCGAGGGGCACCGCGCCGATGATCATGAAGATCCGGCGACGTCCGAAGCGCGAACGCACGCGGTCCGACCAGTAACCAAAGAGGGGGTCGTTAATAGCATCCCATGTTACCTTGCCGACCAGTAAGGCCATACCGGCCAGAGCGGGATTGATACCTGCCACGTCCGTGTAGTAATAGAGCAGGAAGAACTGCATGGCGGATGTGATCAGGGAAAAGCCCAGGTCGGCCACGCCGTAACGGAATTTGAGGCCCCACGATAGTTTCCGGTCCATAGCTACACCTCACACAGAAATAAATAATCCGTAATAAAAAGGGGAACTGAAATTGTCTCCTGTCTCCCCGGCGACATTACGCAACCTTAACCAGCATAGTATATTTGAATAGATCTATAATCTCAACCGGGATGTTTGAATATATGGAATAGTTCTGTTAATATTTTTCGAATATCCTCGGGAGGTTGGATCAGATGGGCCGCAGTCAACCTGCTAAATCAAAGGGGCTTAACGATACGCTTCCGGTAGGCGGGGAAGCCGATGTAGTGGTGATAGGCAGCGGGCCTGCCGGAATTGCCGCAAGTATTGCCGCGGCGAGAAAGGGAGCAGACGTCATCCTGGTTGAAAGGTTCCCCTTCCTCGGCGGTATGTCCACGCAGATCCCGGTTGCAACCTGGCCCTTGAATACCGCGGTTGAAACAGGCGAGCTGGATATGCCCTACGACGGCATACTGGGCGAAATCCTCGACCGCATGAAGGAACTGGACGCTGTAGAGCTTCACACCGTGCTGATGGACGGGGTGGACAGGTTCGTCCCGCTGGCCGCGGAGAACGACAACGTCGCCACCAGCAAGTGGTACCTGTTCGACCCCGAGGCGCTGAAATATCTCTACTTCGATATGCTGCGGCAGGCCGGTGTGAAACTGCGGGTCAACTCTCTCATCGTAGATACAGTTGTGGTGAAAAAGAGAATTGAAGCTGTGGTCGTGGAGACCCTGACCCGCAGAGAGTTGATCAAAGGCAAAATCTTCATTGATGCCACGGGGAGCGCGGATGTAGTGACGCGGGCCGGCTCTCCCGCTGCGCTCGGATCGGGCGATGACGACGGCGTCCCTGCCGGCCTGATAATGCCGACATCTACAACGTTCCGCATCGCAGGCGTCGATACCGACAACCTCGATATGTATGAGGCAGCCAAGATTTACGAGCAACACAGGCTGAAGGGCGAGATCAACGTCCCCCTCGAAGGATTATTCTGGCAAATCGTGTGTAAAGGCGTGGTTCAGATATTCGGCACTCGTGTCTTCGACATCAATCCGCTGGATCCTGAAAAGGCAGCCTACGGGGAGATGGAACAACGGCGCCAGATCAGGGACATCACAGCTTTTCTTAAAAAGGAAATACCGGCCTTCCGCGATTGCCGGCTGATCA
>CAYVBI010000041.1:0-12598 GCA_964448985.1 uncultured Dehalococcoidales bacterium | reverse complement strand
AATGCGACGGCATTATTTATTTCCTGCAGCTCGGCTGCAGCGCCAGCGGCGGCGTATCACGACTCGTCGCCGAAAAAGCCGAACGTGAACTGGGTATACCGACACTGATGCTCGAGGGCAGGCAGCTCGATCCTTTCTATAAGAGCCAGCAGGCGTCAGAGGAGGAGATGAACGCCTTCATCGACCTGTGCCTGAACAGAAAAGAGTCAAAATCCAAGTAGCCGTCCCCGTTCAACATACCGGATCAATAAAGAATGCCCCGCTTTGTAACAAAGCGGGGCATTCTTCTTTTGGTCTATTACTGATTATTTACGCAAAATCCCGGTATTCTCCAAACGCCGGAGGACATCCTCTGAACCCTTGACCATATCTTCAATGACCTGCCTGGCGCTTACCAGCTCGTGGATCAATCCGACCGCATCATTGACAGTGACCACGCCCTGCACGGTGTCGCCCAGGCAAAAGGTCGGATACATGCGGCTGACCAGGTAACCGGGCTTGGTCATGGCATGGTTTTCCTGCAGGTTATACAGGTCGCCTAAAGAGGCATGGCCGAGCTCCATCTCGTGAAACTTCTGGCAGAACTCGTTCTTGACAGCCCTCACCATGGATACACCAAGGTTCTTGGCCAGCACTATTGTATCAGCTTCAGACGCTTTCAATACTACGTCTTTTACTTTCTGGTGCGCGTCGCTTTCACGGGTCGCCAGGAACCTCGTCCCCATGAAGACCGCCTCCGCACCCAGCGCCAAAGCCGCCATGAATCCGCGGCTGTCAACAATTCCCCCTCCTGCTATAACCGGGATCTTAACCGCGTCGGCCAGTTCTGGCACAAGGCACATGGTCGTATGGTCGTCGCTGCCCAGATGCCCGCCGCCTTCATAGCCTCCGGCTATTACAGCGTCGACGCCTTCCACCTCGGCACGTTTGCCATGCTTGACCGTAGTCACAGTTTGAAATACTTTTACACCACTGGCTTTTAACTCCTTTGTATAGACCTGCGGAGCGCCCATGGAAACTACGGCCACCGGCACCTTTTCTTCAATAATCACGCGCACAAACGCGTCGCTGAACTTTTTGGCATCGCCCATGCCTATCGCTATATTAACGGCAAACGGCTTGTTGGTGATGCTGCGGACCTTTTTAATCTGGCTTCTCAGCCTCTCGCCTACCTCTTTCTCATCGTTGGCCGGCGTCTTTTGCCCTGCGTTGGGTCCGAGCGTTCCCAGGCCGCCTGCCGCCGATACGGCGGATACCAGATCGGCGCCGCTGATCCAGTTCATTGGCGCCTGGATTATAGGATACTCAATGCCAAGCATCTGGCTGATTCTGGTTTTGATCATCAGGTCTCCTCTGCTTTATTTACTGCCGGCGGGCGACAGAATCAGGCAACGATCTTGCTCTTTCTCAGTTTCTTGATCCTGTCTTCCTTGTAACCGATCCCCGCCAGTATCTCGTCGGTGTGTTGTCCCAGGGTGGGCGCCGGGCTTTTGATCTGTGCCGGGGTATCATTCATGACCCAGGGCAATGCTGTCACCTTGACCTTGCCGGCAACCGGGTGATCCATTTCCTTGATGGCGTCGATCGCCTGGATCTGTGGATGCATGGGATTGCCGTACAACGATTCATAATCATAGAGGGCCGAACCCATTCCGCCTATCTCATCGATCATAGTGATCATATCTCCGCTGGATTGATTGGCAAAATACGTCTCGAACAGCGGTTTCATCTCCTGTGCGTCGCGACCCAACCCGATGGCCCGCAAACCCTTGTACTTGAACCAGGGATCCTCCAGCAACTCTCCCAGGCCCACCCGCTTGAGAAACTCCACCCAGCTTTCAAGGGCTGCATCGATGCCCTTTCCTGCCCTGGCCAAAACCGAAAAAACGATCGATCCATCCTTAGTTTTATAACCGTGCTCGGCATGATCATAGGGCCCTGTCAGGTACCAGCCGCCATAAGTATCCGGGTTGCAGAAGGCCTGAATCCAGTGGGCGCCCATTTGTATCATGGATCTCAGCTTGGCGATGCCCACCTTTTGCCCCATGCCGGTTTTGCCGCGATGATACAGGGCCGCCATGATACCGCTCAGAGCATGGAAGGCGGCAGACGACTCAACCACGTCGGCGCCGACCCGTACGGGCTCCTCGCCGGGCTCACCCAGGAACTGTATATAGCCGGCCAGCCCCTGTAGCTCTAGTTCCGACGCATGCCTGTTTTTATAGCATCCCGACTCTCCAAAGCTGGAGATGGAACAGTAGACAATTTTAGGATTGATACGCTTGATGTCCTCGAATCCCATCCCAAGCCTGGCCGCGCCGCCTGCATCGAAACTTTCCAGAAAGACATCGGCCCCTTTGACCAGGTCGTAGACTATTTGCTTTCCTTCGGGTTTTGTAAGATCGAGAGCTATGCTCTTCTTATTGCGGTTATGGCAGATAAATAAATTGCTTTCACCTTTGATTTTAGGACCGATATGGCGCGCCCAATCTCCCTCCAAATTCTCAATTTTGATTATTTCGGCGCCCATATCACCCAGATACATGGAACACATGGGGCCGCTTATCTCCTCAGTCAGATCGATTACCTTTATACCACCTAGAACCTCTGTCATTTCATTCTCTCCTTAATCTAATTCTCATAACTGCCGCAGTGATTTCTTATTCCAGCATCTTGAGAATTTCATCTTTATCACGGTCGAATTTGACCGTGGGCTCCATCTTTTTAGCGGGAGTGCCGCTGAATTCCCAGGGCGGAGCATAGCCCTTCAGCATTCCAAAAGTGCTATCCATATCGTAAAGCCACTTATTTTCCTGCACATGCGGGTCCCTGACGAGATCGACGTAATCATAATTGAACCCATAAGGTATGCCACACCTGCCGAAATGAAGCATCCACCAGAATGCCGGCTTATCGGCTACTTTCTCCTCCATTAACTTGACCAGCTCTTTCCGGTTCTTCAGCCGTTTCTCATTGGTGTTGAACCTGGGATCATCTTGAAGGGCTTCCAGCTCGAGCGCCTTGCATATTTTGGGCCAGTATTCCTCCCTGTCGGCACTGATATTTACATATTTGTTGTCCTGTGTTCTGAATGACTGCGAAGGTGCGATCCTGCTGCTCACGCTACCCATTAATTCAGGATTCTTGCCCGATACGAAAAATTCGGCCAGGCGGCTGGTCTGCACCGCTATCGTGCCCTGCAGATGTGATGTATCAATCTTCTGCCCTTTCCCCGTTTTTTCACGCGCAATCAGACCGGCGATGGCCGCATTTATAATGATCAGGGTCGCTGTGTAATCGGCATTGGTGGCGTACCTCAGTATCTCCGCTTCACCGCCTTCTTTGCCGTTTATGCTGGCAAATCCCGAAGCAGCCTGGACAAAGTGGTCGGCAGCCGCATACTGGGACCATGGACCGGTGGTCCCGTAAGATGTGCTTTCGATATAGATAATCCTGGGATTGATTTTAACCAGGTCCTTATAACCGAACCCTATGCGGTCCAGGGCCCCCAGACGCCGGTTGTTGACAAGCACGTCGGCCCACTTGACCAGCTTGGTGCCAAGCTCCTTTCCCATGGGGGACCTCAAGTCGAGTATAATATTTTTCTTGTTATAGTGGCTGCTGATATAGCTCGTACCCGTTCCTCCAGCTATAGTCCCTACATAGGCAAGCCCATCCAAAGTTGGGGGTTCAATACGAATTGCCTGCGCTCCCATTAATCCCAGCAGGCTGCAGGCCGCAGGCCCGACCGTGAAAGCGCCTGCATCCAGAACTTTAATACCTTCTAATGGCCCTGACATTACTACTACCTCCGAATAAAATATTGAGCGCAGATCGCCCTACGAGAATCGCGCTAATCTTATCACGCAAATCAAATATTTGTCAATATAAACTAAATCGATATTGATATTTTTATTATGATATGATATTCTACTGGGCAATATCACAAAGTGGTAATTATAGGAGGTTGAAAATGGCGGAACGCGATTGTTACGAAATTATAGCCAGCAAGCACGGATATGCGGATTCCACCATATATAAGACTCTGATCGGGCAGTTGCTGACTCCCGAGGAAGCTAAGATAGGGGTAGTTATACTGGATAAAACGGAGGAGGTTACTCCGGCGATGTTGTCGCAGGAGATCGGCCTCGATCTGGAGACGGTAAACGCCTGTCTTAGCAACCTCTTTCGCAAAGGTCTGGTCAACTATAAGGACGCCAAATCGCGACGGGGATTGCGCTTCGCCCGGGACCCGTATTTTGCCTTCATGACCTCACTTTCGGACATGGGTGTCGATCCCACTACTTCGCCGGTTTACAAAAGCTGGTACGACTTCGTGAAAAAGGAGATGTATCCCGATCTCGCGAAGATGATCGGACTTACCGATATCCAGTATGCCAGGGTAGTGCCCCACTATAAGGCCCTGGCATCAGAAAAGGATGTTTCACCGCAAGATGATATACGGGAATATGTCAAGGCGGCCCGTATAGCCGTCACCGACTGTTCATGCCGCAAATGCAATGCCGCCGGCGGTGAGCCGTGCAAGCTGAGCGATAATTATACTATCTGCCTTAATTTCGGCCGGGCGGCTGAACATATCATCGAAAGAGGTGTGGGCAAGGCTATAACTTCGCAGGAAGCTCTGGACATCATCGACCAGTGTGAGAATCGAGGACTGATACATATCCTCGATGTCGGGGTGGCGACCTTATGCAATTGCTGCACCTGTTGCTGCATCGCCCTCAGCAATTGCGTAAACTTTTCGATACCTTTTTCCAAAATTGTTTTTAAGAGCCGCTATGTAGCTGAAAGCGATCCGAATCTCTGCAAGGGCTGTAAGCTCTGCAGCAAGCGCTGCCAGTTCAAAGCTATTGAAGTTGTTAAAGACGCTTCAGGTAAAGCCAGGAGCGTGACGGACCCGGAGAAGTGCTTCGGCTGCGGCGCCTGTGTAGTCTCATGCCCACATAAGGCAAGGCACTTGAAGCCAGTGCGTTCGCAGGAGTCATTGAATACCTGGGAACCGTTTGAGCGCTGGGAAAGAAGAATCAAAGGATAATCATCGATCAGGCAGTGACGGACCAGTTGAATCAGCCGACGGCCTTTAAGGCCTGATCCCTGGCAAAAAGCGCCGCTCCGACAGCGCCGATTATCTGTGGCTCCTCAGCAATCAACGCGCTCATACCAAGGCGTTTTTCCACTCTGGATACAATTCCCGTGTTCTTGGCAATCCCTCCGCTTATGGATAGTTCCTGCGCTGCCCCGATCCTCTGAATAATAGTGACGATGCGCTCAACTATGGCATCGACGGCGCCCGCCAGAATATCGTTGATCTGATAGCCCTCACGGATGCGTAGGAGCACATCGTTCTCAGCGTAGACCGCACAGAAGCTATCAACAGCGACCGGACCATTAACGGTCTGGAGCGACCTGGGACCTATTTCGCCGAGCGGGATCCCGGTGTACTTAGATAACCGTTCAAGGTAACGGCCAGTACCGGCGGCACACTTATCATTAAGGGCAAAGTTCACCACCCTGCCCGCTTCATCACACTTGATGGCCTTACAGTCCTGACCGCCCATATCCAGTACGGTGCGCACTCCCGGAAAGAACCAGTTTACCCCCCTGGCGTGACAGGAAATCTCCGTGATATTTTTGTGCGCAAAAGGGACGTTAACTCTACCGTACCCTGTAGAAACGATACGGGCGATATCACTCATACTCCGACCGGTTTTTTCCAGAACAAGTTCCATGACCCGGGAAGCAGCAGTTGCACTGTGAGCACCGGTAGGGATCAGGCTGTATGCCACGATATTACCCTCATCCATGATGACTGCTTTAGTGCTGGAAGAACCAATATCAATTCCGGTAAACAGCAAGACAATTACTCCTTACTGAACTGCTAAAGCGGCGCCGCTGGCTACTATGATGTCAGATTGAACGGCAGGTATTATCCTGCAGCTTGCAAGTTTTTCAAGCTCATCCAGCAAACACGCATCCGCGGACACCCCCCCCGCAAGGCAGACGTCATTTTCCAGCCCCACCTGAAGAAGTAATCCGTACAAACGTCTTGCTAAAGCTCTATATGCTCCGCGGGCGATCTCCGCTGCCTTCTCATCCGAGTGAATAAGGGTGATTATCTCCGACTCGGCAAAGATGGTACAGGTGCTCTGTACCTCCACGAAATTGTTCGTCGACAATGCCAGTTTGCTTAGCTCGGCTTTCTCCAGCATCATCGTTGATGCGACAACATCCAGGAACCTGCCGCTCCCGGACGCGCATTTTTCACTATAACGGATCTTCAAAGGAACCCCGGCACTGCATTTTATTGCCAGGCTTTTCTGCGCGCCCACGTCGATCACAGTCCTTACCCCCGGCATGAAAAAGTCGATACCCCTGGCAAGGCAGGTGCTCTCGGTGATATGTTCGCCTTCCAGATGAAGATATTTATATGCCATGCCGGTGACCGCTACCTTGTGGATTTCCTCCAAAGCAATACCAGCTACCCGGCATGTATCGGCCAACGCCCTTTTGGATACCTCAGTGACACTTTCAGCGCCGCCATCGAGGACCGTGTGTGCTAACAGGTTTCGGCCTTGAAGTAGCGCGACTTTGATCCTGCTGGCACCTGCGTCGATACCTGCAGCTAACAATCCGTCGTTCGTCACCATAGCATCACGGAATTAACAGCTCGTTTACACACCAGATAGCTGGTATATTAGTTCTAACTGACTATATGTTCAACTTACAGATTTATGCAGACTCGTACGTTATACCCTCTTCCAGTTTCCTGGCGGTCGCGTAGTCGCGGTTGAAGAATTTATAAGTGATAAAGTAACCGATCGATCCGATCACTGCCACGGCACCGTTGACCCAGAAACCCATCTGGAGGTTTGAGGCATCGGAAACCATGCCGGTTACCGCAGGCCCCCATAATCCGCCCAGGAAGAACATGCAGAAGATGTAGACACCATAGGTGCTCGCCCGCAGATAGAAGGGGACGATCTCCTGACTCGCCGTGTGCTGGGCAGGGACGTACATAAAGGAGAAGAATGTTACCACGAAGAACAGCGGCCAGGCATTGAAGAAGACTGCGCACGCATAACATATGATCGACAGACATACACAGATCCAGCAAAGCAACATCTTGTTGGCCGGGTTCTTTCTGGAAATCAGGTCGCCCAGCCAGCCGCCCAGCGGGCTGGCTATCAGGGCGCTTATCATAACCACGGCGGTTAATGACCCTGCCGTAGTGACGTCCATTCCCATGTACCGGTTGAAATAAGTGGGCAGCCAGTAAATTATGGTATTGAGAAAATAATACAGTAGCCCGAAAGATATAAATAATGACACGGCCGTTTTATTGGTCAATATGGCCTTCATGGTGCCGCCGAAACTCATGGAAGATGCGCCGGCTGCACCGCTCTGGTCCTTGGGCCTGTTCTTAAAATCGGGCATGAACCAGGCCAGTATGCCGAAGATGATCCCCGGTATCGCAACGACCATGAAAGCTGTGCGCCATCCCATGTTAACAGCCACCCAACCGCCGATCACCATACCGAAGGCCATACCCAATGAAGTTGCTGTGGTCCAGATACCGGTAACGGTAGCTCTGCGGGCCTTCTTGACCATTGCCATGATCATGGATTGACCGCCCGAGTTGAAGCTTGCTTCGCCCACACCCAGGACCCCTCTGGTGACCAGGAGTTGGGTAAAATTGGCGCTCAAGCCTGAGAAGAAGGAGGCGATGCTCCAGACGATCGACATGAGGGAAAGCATCCTACCCCGGCGCCAGCGGTCGATAAAATACGACAATGGAATGGAGAGTAGACCTACCATGGCCAGCACTATCGTGCTCAGCCATCCCAATTGACCATCGGAGAGCCCCAGGTCCCTTTTTAAAATTGGAAACATCGGGCTGACGACTGCCCGGGTGGCAAAATCCAGAAAGTACAGCACGTAAAGGACTACCATTACATACCAGAATTTCCATTTGGGCAGCGGGAGAAGTAACTTCTCCTCTTCTTTGTTGTTGTCATCTTGTTTGATCGCCACAGATACCTCCTCTCAATAATATTTAAATAGGCTATTTAAGAACAGGTTAATTTCGAAAACTCATGCTTAACCTACTGAACCACCCCCTGTTGTTTTAGATCAGCAACCTGTTTTGATGTGAGCTTTAACTCAGCAAGTATCTCATCGGTATGCTGGCCGGGCCTGGGACAGTAAGTCCGGAAAGTGGGCGGAGTACCGGACAGTTTCAGAGGATTTCCAAGTTGCTGGATTTTACCCAGCGTGGGATGCTCCTTATCCATAATCATCTCCCGGCTTCTAAGCTGGGGATCGTTTACGGCCTCTTCTATATATTTGACCGGCGCCAGCATCACCTGCCTCTGTTTGGCCCACTCCCACCATTCATCGCGCGTTTTGGTCAGGAATATCTCGCGCATGATGCCGAACATCTCCTGCTTCTCAGCATCGTTCATAGACCACTGACGCGCTATAAGTTCCGGTTTTCCTATTGCATCGCAGAAATTTTTCCAGAACTGCGGCTCGATGAACTGGATCGTTATATATTCGCTGTCCTTGGTTAGATATGTGGATGAGCAAGGCTCGCCGCCTGTCTGGGCTGTTTTTCCCCTGCGCCTTTTCTCTCCCGTGACCAGATGCATGGTGACGTCGAATGAGGTGAGCGAAAAAACGGCATCCGTGTAACTTATATCCACCAATTGACCCAGGCCTGTTTTTTCCCTCGCTATAAAGGCGATTAACACACCTATCAGCGGGTGCAGGCCGGCCCCGGCAAAGTCGGCGATGATGTTGCTCGGCCAGTAAGGAGGCCCATCGGTGGGGCCGATCATACTGAGTGTACCCGCTATAGCCATGAAGTTTGCATCGTGCCCCACGATATCCTTATAGGGGCCGGTCTGCCCGTAGCCGCTCACCTGGCAATAGATCAGACGCGGATTGATCTCTTTTAAAGTCGCATAGCCAATGCCGAGCTTTTCCATGGTGCCGGGACGGGAATTTTCGATTAGGATATCTACATGTTTCGCCAGTGTAAATATCATTTCCCGCCCGGCATCAGACCGCATATTTACCTTTATGCTGCGCTTGTTGCGGTCGATAAAGGTGTATGCGCTGATTTTGTCCTCTTCAGTTCCGCCGGGTAGAGACGAGGTGAAGCCGACAGGATCGACTTTAATCACGTCCGCTCCGAAGTCCGCCAGGTGCATTGTGGCAAAAGCCGGCGGATAACCGCGGCAGAGATCCAATACCTTGATGCCTTCAAGTGCTTGAGTCATTCTTCACTCCTCTTAATAAATGGCGCCATTAATTTCAAGCAGTTCACTTCTTCGCTTTTGCCGGCGGCTTTTTCAAGCCGTATCTCTCGTAGAAGCGGGCCGGTATGTTGTCCGGATCCTTGTATATATAGTATTTGCAGGGCGACTCGCCGACTTTATCGGGAATATCGATGACCCAGATGGGATAGCCGGTTTTTTCCATGGGGACGATATCCTGGAGGGCGCAGTGAGCGCAGTAAATGGGGAAATCGGCTTTGCCTAAAGTCATCTTCTGTGGCTTTTTCAACTTCGCGAATTTGCCCGTCGGCTCGTAGGTGTTATTGGTAATGGCCCGTCCCCCACTGCCGCAGGGAGACATCATTACCGTAAATTTTTCGTCATCTTCCTCGACAACTACTGAAGTCAGATGCCCCCTGAATCCAGCCGCCAGCATCGCCGCCTGTTTGCCTGGATCCTGACCGCGGTACGCATCGGCAAGAGCTCCCAGCGCCTCAAAGGCAGCGTAAATGGAATCGTAGACTGCCTCATCGCCAAGGCGATGCTGAATAAATGTCAGCAACGAGGTCACCCAGTTCAGGTAATTATCATGTTGCGACATAAACTCACGGTACATCCTGCGGGTCAGCTTTTTTGCTTTTTCCAGGTCTCCGGCATCGATCGCCTGTTGGACCAGTTTGACCGTCTCCTCTCCCATCTCCTTCAACTCGCTTTCCGTGAAATACCGTTTTCTTGTCTCAGCCATCTTAACCTCCCATTTGTAATTAAATTGGCGCAGGCGGAACAATTTACCTGGAATAATCTCACAACTAATTCAGGTTAGCCATGAAATGTCACAGGATAATAACATTTAATAAAATACATGTCAATATCGATATATACATTATCGATATATATAATCTGATATGAAGCGACACTATCACTAAAATTAGATTGGAAATTTTGGACCTGAGGGGCTGCGGAGGCGGACGGGGTTAAAGCTTAAGCGATGACGGCGTCATGCCAGACGTATAGTCAGTTTGACAGGCTGATGCTTTCCCCGACATCAACAATTTCAATATTATGGTATTTACTAAATGACTGATGAGTAATTTTTTCAGAATAGTGAGAGAATGTGCCCCAATGAACCGGGATCAACATCTCAGGATTTAATTCTGAGTTCATTTTTATAATGTCGTTGATACTATTGGTAATTCTTCCAATGCTGCGTGATAATGACGATTCCCCGACCATGGCCGAACCTGCATTTGCGATTATTAGATCAATGTTTGAAGTGCTTATATGTTTTTTTATGTTGCTGCTGTAGACCGAGTCACCTGTGACGTATACGCAGTATTTTGAGCCGTCCCGGGCGATGTTAAGAAGATAACCGTTTCCATTACCTATCATGCCGCCCCAAGATGCTTTCTTCGCATGTATAGCCGGTAATGCTTTGATCCTAATATTTATACCTTTAATTCCAAACTCAGAATCTTCGTCCCAACCAAGGAACCTTATATCGCTGTAAATACCTTTTTCAAAATATGGCTTTAATCCTTCGTGTGCAATGACGGTCGAATTGTTATCGATCACTTTAAATCCATCTCTGTCGAGATGATCTTCGTGATTGTGCGTTAAAAGCCACAGATCAACGTCTTTGAAATCAGACTCGCTGTATTGCGGATCGTTTAATCTCCTGGCTTTAAAAAACTTGTAGTCTTGTACACAGCCCTCGGGGCACAGGACCGGATCACATGCAATTTTAATACTGTCGATTTGCAGTATCCAGGTAGCTCCCCCGATCCATTTAAAATTAATTTTCATCGGCAACCATCTTTAAACTGCGCAAGTCGTGAATCCGGGTTTTTTTTAAAGTATTTAATGTTCCGGATATATTACCATCATTTAGTTTGTCCGAGCGCATCGACCAGAGGTAGCACCTTAGCATCATAGTAGGCTTGCGCCCCATTTTTATCGATTACTGCCTGCTTCTGCGTTTTATAGGCGGCAGATTTCTGCGGATCGCCGGCAGCAGTGGCCTTCTCCAGCACAGTGAGCCTGAACAGGTCCTGTTCCGGGTATCTGGCGGTTACTCCATCAAGCAGACTCACAGCTTTTTCCATATCTTTTTTCTGGTAAGCTGCCATGCCTGCGTACATCTGGTACTCAGAATTGGCAGGGTTCATTGCATAAGCTCTCTCCGCGTAATCCGGGAATATATCCAGTTTAGAGAGCCTAAAGGCCTTGTAGGCTACTAAGAATTGGGCATTGGCATCGTCCTTATATTGCCCGGCCAGCTCAATGAAGGCGTCCAGCTTCTGTGAGCCACTGATCAACCGGTTCTCGATCTGCGCCGCCTTTTCTATCACCGGTTCGATCGGTACAGCCGGCATAAATAGCTCCGGCTGTTTGGAAAAGTCATCATAAAAATGATATATATCCTGACGGGCGGCATAGTACGGACCGACTGCCATATAGAAGCCATCGCTTTTAGTATCGAAAATCATCATCTGGGAAGCCGCCCAGTTGCACACGGGGCGCTTGGTCCCGCACCATGAGTAATCCGTGCCGTCCGGACCCGTCTGGGCACGCACAAATTTAACCACATCGTCAATCGCGTATATGGGTTTTTGCGGATAGACGGATGCTACCGCCTCCCGGTCGACATTGCTGCTGCTGACATTTACCGAGGCTACTTGTTGTTTTTGCAGCTCCGGATCGTAAATCCGGTTGAAATTCCATAGCAGGGAGTCCTTAAGCTCGTTCTTTACCCAGGCTGTGGGAGTCAACTGGACCACTACGCCACGACCTGCCCGCAGGTCGCTCCATACGCAGCCGTAGGAGCCTATAGTATGATATTTATCGAAATATGGGTAGATTTGATCCAGTGTTGACGCCTCTTCCATCACCGTGCGTACCAGGTAGGGTAGCGATGAGCCGTTGGGGTCCGGTTTTTTAACATACAGGGTTTCTTCACCGAAGGTCAATCCCTTATCACTGTAGCCCGTTTCCACACCCATATAAAGGGGTTGGTCCATATGGGTTACAACGTTGGCGCCTTTGGCTTTATAGCGGACGACAACCGTCATTTTGGCCAGTTCTTCACCGCCGAAGGCTGCCGTGTCGTTATTGCGTCCCTGAATGATCGAGCCGTCAGGCCCCCGCATAAGGACACCAGTGCAGCCCATCCCCATCCCGACATCGTAGAATAGACAACAGGATATGACCGTATCATACGGCAGGCCGGAGCCGTCTGAAACACCCCTCATCTCATCCTGGTATTTCTGCGGCAGGCCGGCGGCCATCTGGCGGGCCTGGTA
>CAYVBI010000040.1:0-12833 GCA_964448985.1 uncultured Dehalococcoidales bacterium | reverse complement strand
GGGCGGAGTACAACAGAGCAGAGGCATGCCCCTTGCTCAAGATGAAGCGGTCCCTGTCCTCCCAGTCCGGCCTTTTAGGGTCGATACGCAGCACCTTGAAATACAGCGCAGCCACTATATCGGCCGCCGAGAGGCAACCACCCGGATGGCCGGCCTGACGGTGGTAGATCATGGTCAGGCTCCGTCGGCGCAGGTAATTGGCCTGCGCTTTCAGATCGGATATCAGTTGATCATCGAAACTTTTCATCACGTATTCCTATCTTTATAGCCCGATATCATGCCGCAATGCCTGCGTGCTTTCACACCAGTTCCCCACATTCCAGCGTCCGTATACTCCCATGCCACCCATCTCATTGTCGCCGAAGTAAACGGGTACGTATACCAGGGATAATCCGTTGTAGGCATACGCCCTGTCCAGAGCGGTCCGCAGAGCATCGGGCGAAGCACCTCCGTCAAGCGCCAGGACACCTTTGATGGAAGCCGCCCACTTCAAATAGTCGACTTCGACCGAATCACCGGTGGCGAACTCATGACCGTACTGCGCGACCTGCAGGCTGGTGATGGCGGCCATCCTCCGGTTATCCAGCAGCAGGATACATCCCCTCGCGCCGTGCTGGACGCCGTCGATCAATACCTGCGGGTTCATGGTAAAAGAGCCATCACCAGAAAAGGCAAGACCGAAAAATTTCTTATCTGCTGCGGCAGTGGAAAGCAGCGCGCATACGGCGAATCCCATGTAGCTGGCGCCCGTATCCGTCAGGGTAAGTCCGATGGCTTCGTCTTCAACGATCTGGAAGCCGTTGGCCTGCACGTCGCCGGCATCGAAGAACTTAATGACATCCTTCTTGTTCCTGGACCAGTCGTCCGCTGTCTTGATAACGGCCGGCTGTGTAAGCACCTCTTTCTTCCAGACATCGTCGTAAAGCAGTGGGTGATCGTACCGCTGCTGTTTGAATTTATCCCATTCAGCGCGCTTTGCACTGCAGGTGATGAGCCACTCCGACGGTTTGCCCTTTGTTTTCGGCGGGCTTTTACGCAACTCATTCAATAGCATTTGCAGTGTGAGGCGAATATCACCGACCAGGGCGATGGAGCTGCCGAATTGCTCGTCGCTGTTATAGTTGATGGCAGCCTCTATCTCAGCGTTGATATTAATGACATGTTTTACGCGCAGGTAAGCAGTGCGAGAGCAGTCCGACTGGCATACGAAGCGTGTCCCGACAGCCAGCAGCAGGTCTGCGTTCTCCATCGCATAGTTGCCGCAAAGTGTGCCCTTGGAACCACCCACCGTCATATTGCGGGGATTGCTGTAAGGCACTACCCCACTGGCCAGAGGGGAAACTACAGCTACAGAGTCGGTCAGTTCCAGCAACTCGTTGCTCTCCGTTTCGGCGCCGCGTGCGCCCCCTCCCACGCGTACAATGACGCGCTTCGCTTCCCTTAACCTGTGCGCAGCAGCCGCGTAATCTCCTTCCGCGGCTCCTATCGTGATCGATACTTTCTGAGGCAGCTCGTTGAGCACGAATTGCCTGAGCACAACAGCCTGAGTGTTCATAGGAAGCAGCAGGAAGAACGGGCCTGCACGATAGGGATGATCGACGACGGCCTGACCACGCCTGAGCGCGGTGGAAACCGCCAGCGGTGTGTGCAGGGTATAGGCATGGCCCATGGTAGAACAGAGCCGCAGGAAAAGGCCCTGCTCGTACTTGGGGATCTGCTGCATATTGAATCCCTCGTCCTCGGTCGTCTCATCGCCGAATATGTACCACACTCCGATACCGTCGGATGAGGGAACAAGCGAGGCGGCCATGGCCTGGAGTGCGCCCGGGCCAATGGATGTAATAACCGCCGCTTTTTTCCCGGTAGCCCAGCGAAGGGCTGCTGCCGCATGGGACGCCTCAATTTCGTTGCGGACGTTAAGCACCCTGATCAGGCCGGCCTGTTGATATATCCTCAGCACCTCGGCAACATTGGTGCTGCCATGGCCGAACACCGCGAAATAGGTGCGGACATCCTGCCTCAAAAGCCCCAGCACCACCGCTTCCGACAGGGTCAGGTCGTGCCGTCGCGGGTAGCCGTCGCTGGCCAACGCGGCGTCCAGACTCCCATGCTTGGCTATAGCCGCCACACGCCCCTGGCGCGCAGTAGCCATCTCATCGTAAATCACTCTTTTCAGTATCTCCTAGGGCTTAATATAATCAATCAGAATTTGCGTGTCCATTCTTTCGGCCATCGTTCAGCAACAACTTTTTTCTGAGTAAAAAACTCCACAGCGTCCAGGCCCTGTCCATGCAGATCGCCGAAGTGACTATCTTTCCATCCGCTGAACGGGAAAAAGGCCATGGGCGCCGCTATGCCGATGTTTATCCCCATATTTCCAACCTCGGCCTCGTAGCGGAATTTCCTGGCCACTGCGCCGCTATCCGTAAATATGCATGCCATATTCCCATATCGGCTGCTGTTGATCAGGTCTATGGCCTGGTCGATATTTTCAACGTGTATCAATCCCAGTACCGGTCCGAATATCTCTGTAGTGGCAACCTCGCCTTTCGGTGGCAGACCGTCCAGCACCGTAGGACGCACGAAGCTGCCGCGCTCATAACCCTTTATAATAGTTACCCGGCCGTCGGCAAGCACGCGCGCCCCCTCTTTCTCTCCCTGCCCAATGAAATGTTCGATCCTGGCCTTGCTCTGCTGCGTAATAACCGGCCCCATCTGCACCTTATCATCCAGGCCATACCCGACCACCCGCTTCCTGGCCGTCTCCACAATAGCTTCCGTGAAAGCGCCCCTGGCCTGCCCTACGGTTATGACCAGCGAGCCAGCCAGGCAGCGCTGGCCGGCACAGCCAAATGCGCTGTCCGCCGTTATACGCGCCGCCATCTCCATATCTGCATCGGGCATGATAACGATGGGGTTCTTAGCGCCACCCTGGCACTGGGCACGTTTGCCGGCGGCCGTGGCGCGGCTGTACACGTATTTAGCCACAGGTGTCGAGCCCACAAAACTCACGGCACGGACGGCCGGATTATCCAGCAGACAATCCACCACTTCCCTGGCCCCGTTAATAAGATTGAGCACGCCAGGAGGGAACCCGGCCTGCTCTATCAGGCCGAATACCTTTTGCAGCGTACAGGGCACCTTCTCAGACGGCTTGACTACATAAGTATTGCCGCAGGCTACGGCGTATGGTAGAAACCAGAAGGGCACCATGCCGGGAAAATTGAACGGGGCGATCACTGCGCATACACCTACAGGCTGCCTGATCATGACCTCGTCAATCCCCCGTGCTATGTCCTCTGAGTTATAACCCTGCATCAGCTGCGGAATGCCGCAGGCGGATTCAACGTTCTCGATCAGACGGCGCGTTTCTCCTCGCGCCTCCTCCAATGTTTTACCGCACTCCATGGTTATGGTACGCGACAGGTCCTCAAAATGGTCCTCGAGCAAGCTCTTCAACTTGAACAAGTACTGCACACGCTCCGTTGCCGGAGTTCTACGCCAGGACGGCAGTGCCCCGGCCGCTGCATCTATCATATTTTTGACTTCCTCAGCGGTAGAGAGCCGGACCCGCCCCAGTACTTCTCCGGTAGCGGGGTTGATAACATCCTGAATCTCGCCGGATTTAGACGGCAGCCACTTCCCTCCCGTGAAATTCAGTATATCAATCTTATTATCCATGTTAACGAACCTCCGGATATCCAATTGAGCTGTATACCTGTCATGTAACCACGGTGTACCCTGTCAATATTTCTGCTGTGCACCAGCTTTCTGCCACCCCGCAGCCTGATCAAATATCCAGACAATTATACATCACCGTCTTGTATTATTCCCCCTTTTATCAGGCGCTGTTTTATGATAATATATGTGAGTAACGACAGAGCGTTCGGTCTGTAGGATGAGGAAAGTACGAACATTCAGCCATGATATGGAGCTGGTTAAGCAGCGGCGCAACCATATCGTCAAGGTGGCCACCGAGCTGATCGCCAGAAGGGGTTATAACAACATCAGTACCCGCGAGCTGGCTACGGCACTGGGCATGAGCACCGGCGGCCTTTATCATTACATAGGATCAAAGCAGGATATCCTGTATTTAATTATTAACTTTGCCTCCGACCTTACCGGCCAGGCGCTGGGACGTTTTGACGAACGGATGCAGAACGAAAGGCCATCCCTTCAGCTCAGAAAGTCAATAGAAGTTTACCTGGATATCGTGGAGAATTATCGCGATTTCCATAACTTCGTCAACCACATCATGTTGTCACTGACCCTGAGTGAACGGCGTATAATCTACGAGGCCGAATCCCGTGTGGTGGAGTATTTTGAGAAGTTGATACGGCGAGGAGTGGAGCAGGGTGAGTTTGTAACCGACGATGCCAGGCTGGTAGCGCATAATATCGTGGCCGTGGCCAACGCCTGGGCCAACCGCGGATGGTACCTGAAAAAATACTATTCTCTTGAGAGTTATTCCGGGGAACAGATAAAACTGGTCCTCACACAGCTTGAAAAATTAAAAACTGCACCAAAAATTAATTAGCAGATAGGAGGAATCATGACAACAGGCAGCAAACCCGGCACGAAAACCCTCAGCACCAAGAAGCAGTTCATTGACAGGTTGAGCAAGATGCGCCGTAACGTGTATTTCGACGGCCATCTGATCGACCGCACCGATGAGCTGCAGATGAACACCATCAACATTATCGGATCGACCTACGATTTCGCCCAGGACCCGAAGTTCCAGGACCTTGTCCTGGCCAAGAGCCACATAACCGGCAACACCATCAACCGCTTCACACATATCCACCAGAGCAAGGAGGACCTGCATAAGAAGCAGGACATGACCCGTGCGCTCTGCCAGCAGGTGGGCGGCTGCATACAGCGCTGTATGGGCATCGACGGGACCAATGCGTGCAATGCCATTTCCTTTGAGGCCGACAAGCAAAACAAAGGCTCGACCGAGTACCACAAGAATTTTCTTAACTGGTTGGAAAATTTCCAGACTAAGGATCTGGTCGGCTGCTGCGCGCAGACGGATGTCAAAGGAGACCGTATGAAAAGGCCCAGCCAGCAGAAGGACCCGGATTTATACCTTCATATTGTGGAGCGCAAGAGCGACGGCATCGTCGTCAGCGGCTGCAAGGTACACAATTCGGAGGCTTCGACTGCCGACGAGATCGTGGTTGTGCCCACGCGTGCGCTGCTGCCCGAGGAAAAGGATTGGGCGGTAGCCTTCGCCATACCGTCCGACTGGGAGGGCATCAAGCAGGTCGTGACCATCCATAACCTCAGAGAGCGAAATCATTATAAAAAAGGCGTTATGCAGGGAGCGACTGACTCGTACACTATTTTCGATAAAGTGTTCATACCCTGGGAAAGGGTATTCGTGGCCGGTGAGACCATTCACGGAGCTGTGGGCGCGCTGCTCTTCGCCCTCTTCCATCGCCACAGCTACTCCGGCTGCAAGCCGGCTATCGGCGATCTGATGCTGGGAACGGTTGCGCTTGCTGCCGAATATAACGGAATTGCCAAGGCCGGCCATGTTCGCGAGAAGTATGCAGAGTTGATCATGGTGTCCGAGCTCGGTTACGCAGCCGGATTCACCGCCTCGGAGCTGGGCAAACCCGAAGTTTATATGCCGGGATTCGGATTTGTTCCCTACGGCCCGGGAAGCTTCATCCCTAACTCCATATACGCCAACGTGGGACGCTGTCTGACCGGTGAGGCGGTCTACCGCGAGGCTGAGATCCTCTGCGACGTGGCTGGCGGCATCCCTGCCACCTTCCCCCACGAAGGAGACTTCCTTAATCCTGAGACCAAAGCGCTGCTGGAGAAATACACCATGCGCAATCCGGATGTAAAAGTCGATGATGCCATCAAGCTCTGGATGCACGTGGGCGATTTGCTCTGCTCGTCCACCGGTGGCGTAGCGCAGGTCGGCGGTTTCCACGGAGGCGGATCACCCGTTATGGAACAGATTGCTATTACCACGCAATACGATATCGAGTTCTGCAAGAATCTGGCCAAAAGGATAGCCGGAATAGAGGGTTAATAAACTGAGGCCGGCCCTCATAAGCTGGGCCGGCCTTACCCTTTGCCTCTACTGTGATACTCTAACCAATCCTTTTGATTCCTCTGAAGGCTGTTGCGATCGTTTTACGTGTGAACGGCACGATCCTGCTGTTGCAGTGAACCTCATCAGCCAGATAATACTTCTTGATGAATCCGTTGCGATCCGATGCGATCGACTGGATATCCACATACGGCACATCGATGCTTTGACAGAATGACCTGAGTTTCTCGTTGAATATCCTGGATATCTCGCTGCGCTCTCTGGCGTTGCCCGCAAAGGGCAGAGCCGTGATGAATTCCTTGCTGGCTGCCGGCGGAATGCCGTGTATGCAGACGGCGTAACTATCGTCCTTTATTTGCTGTATGGCCGCGCCATACCTGGCGACTGTCTTATCGATTAATGTTTCAATGCTCACCGCTTTGCCGCTCTTGCCGTACTTTAAATAAATATGGACCCTGGCATCTATTTCGCCGAAAACCAGAAACACAACGTCCCGTTGCTTATTCACCCTTTTAAGAAACAGAGCAAGGTACTCCGACGACCTGGTGAAGCTTCCCTCCTTGATCAGGTTATGTGCCGTGGCCTGGGATATATGATGCACCAGAAAGGGACAGCGGTAGATGAAGGGCTTAACATGGCTGTCCCCTATGGTATGTATGATGCAGGTATTGAATAACCTTGCCTTGAGCTTCACCAGTGAGTTAAAGCAGGCCAGCGGGGGGTACTTGAAGACCATATCCCAGAAAGGGAAATAGACGGAGCCCTGTCTTTGCAGCCAGGCAAGCCTGTGCAGTTCATATTTCTTCTTCAGATCATTCATGGCGGGAGTGATTGGCCAGAACGGCAACTGTGAAACGCCGGGTATTTTCGTTTTAACAGCCGTATTATCTTATCGCAAGCACCGCACCTTATCAACACTCCTCTTTGGCAACATATCATAGCGATGATACAATGGTCACACGATACGTCCAGATCGGTTTTCCATTGTCGAAAAAGCAGGGGGTAGTGAAATGAAGACAGGGTTTATCGGCTATTTCAGTAATGCGCCCGATGTCTCGACCGGCAAAAAGATTCTACTCATCATATTGGGAATACTGCTTTTTGTTTCTCTTGTTTTACTCGGGCCTATAATGGCGTTACAACAAACTGTATTCAATCCTGATTGCGTGGCTTCCTACGTGAATGATATCGATGTACCGTCTCTTGCACACAACTGGCTTAAAGAAAACGTGGCTCCCAAAAATCCGGTGCTGGCAAAAACCGCAGAACTTGTCGTTATTAACTTCGAACCTCAGATAAAAGATCTGATGCGGACCTGTGTGCGGAATATGTATGCATATATCCTCGATAGTTTAAAGAAAGGAAAATTGCTGGAGACGGTGGCCGCTCAGAAGCCGATGGTTGATAATCTGGCAGCTCATGTCCAGGCATTTATGGATCTACCCGTTGTCAGCCCTGTAGTTCAAATTCTGGGAGTAAACGCAGAATCGATAACTAAATACATGGACTTAAAGCAGATAAGCGGCGTTTTGGACCTGATTGGACAACTGGAAGGTCTCAAGTCCCTGATCGCTGTCCTCATGGTCAGCTTTATCCCCCTGTTGCTGTTGACGGTCGCGCTGGTTATCGCCATTGTTTTTATTGCACGCAAGCCCGGATTCATATCAGGTGAACTGGGGCTGATCTCTGCGATCGGCGGGGCACTTCAATTCATCATCATCCTGCCCGCCGGCAGCATGGGTAGATCGGCAATATCGCAGTTTAATCTGCCGCCGTTGATCCGTGATTGGCTGCTGAGAATAGTGGGGGATTTCAACTGTATTGTAATGATATATGGCGGCGTTCTCCTGCTGGCCGGCATAGTCCTCATAGTAGTCTACTATGCATTGAAACGGGTCAAACAGGGCAAACGTTTATAGCTACAGAAAGCGTTCGAACCTTTCTTTTTTAGCTTTGCATATGGGGCATATCTCAGGAGGACCGTCGCGGGCACAGAGATATCCGCATACCTTACAGCGCCAGACCGGCAGCGGCACTTGAAGGGGTCCAGTTAAGACTGGAGCAGCAACCTTCCTGCGCAGTGAGCGTGGGGGCCGCCGCTCGGGAATGGAGGACAACTCCTGTTTTCCGTCCAGCACATCCTGCGATACGTACAGGGCGCAGTAACAGGCCCCGTATTCGACGACATCCTGGTCCCGGTAATCGCAGGGACATATGATATCCAGGTCTTCGTTTTTTTTACCACTGGCCAGACGACAGGGACATGACTGGTACCCGTACCTCGCCTGGTTGACCAGCAGACCGCTCACCAGACCACGGGCAAAGTCAGCGTCGGGGTTGATGTGATATCCACCTGCCTCGGCGTCTTGCTTACATTTCAGGTAGCCATTTTCGATCTCGTCCGGGGCGATGGAGTCAACCGCACTCACAGTTTAAGAGCCTCCTTGATCTCTTTCTCCTTGAAACCTACGATACACTTGCTGTCATCGATTACCAGAGTCGGGAATGAACTATCAGGATTCCACTTCTCAACCATAGCAATGGTCTGCTCTTTATCCTGCCCCTCAAGTAGATCAACGAACACATAGTCGTACTCGATGCCCAGGTCGGTTAACATCTGCTTGGTTTTCCTGCACCAGACGCACGTGCTCAATGCATAAAGCATAATCTTACCCGCATTCTTGCCGCCGACATGCTCTATTTTCATAGTAACCTCTCCTCTATTCACCCATCTGGAATAAATTGTTTCACCGCTGCTAAGGAATGATATCTTAATTACTTATGCACCGGCAAATAAGGCTGATTTTGACACCGCAGGCCATCACTCTGTAATATCAACAGGTATTCTCTCAATCGAGGAGGTCTTCGCCGGTATGGATAAATTCAAGATGGACGCGGCCGATGCGGTTTTCCTTTTGATCGACTTTCAGAGCAACCTCGCGGTAGCCATGAAAAAAGATGTCTACGCTAACTGCGAAAATAATGTAAATCTCATTATCACGTCGTGTGAAACCATGAAGGTACCCGTCATCGTTACCGAGCAATACAGCAAGGGGCTCGGCAATACTGTGGAGCCCGTTAAGGCCGTGTTGAAGGGACAATACAAACCGATCGATAAGCTCAGCTTTAGCTGCTGGGGCGACGAGGCTTTTCAGAATTCATTTAAAAAACTGAACAAGAAGTACGTCATGGTGGCCGGCATAGAATCACACGTCTGCGTGCTGCAATCGGTGGTAGACCTGGTAGCACAGGGGTATTACGTACACGTCATCAGCGATGCAGTCTGCTCGCGGTATAAGACCGACTGGAAAAAGGCTTTGAAATTTATGCGGGACGCGGGCTCCGTCATCACAACCACCGAGATAGCTGTGTTTCAGTTACTGCAGAGGGCAGGTATACCTGAGTTCAAGGTGATTTCACCGCTCTTTAAAAATAAGGCGACCCTTTGATCTAATAAGATGCACCCGACTCCGTTCCGGATGTGTTAAAATTATTATCGCTTGAAGTCTGCTCACGAAGGATATAAGGATAAAGATTTAGAAGATGAAAGAATCGATAATGGAGATCATCGTCTGCCCGGTATGCAAGGGGCGGCTCGACCTCAAGGTGACTGAAAAGAGCGATTTGGAAATAATCGCAGGTTCGCTTTTCTGCGCTAAATGTAACTACACATACTATATCAAAGACAGCATTCCCAACCTGCTGCCGCCTGAAATGAACTCATAGTGTTTTATCCCGGACGGTAAAGGGCACTTGACTCCGGCGATTCCCAGACCTCCACGCTGTCCAAACCAACACCGCCTTTGAAAGCCGCCTTCAAAGTATCGTAGATTGTAGACGCAATATTCTCCGAAGACGGATTGATCCGATCGAATGGTTCGATATCATTAAGACACTGGTGATCGTACTTGTCTATGACCTCCGCTACTTGCCTTTTCAAAACGGTGAAATCGTAGGCAAGCCCCACTTCGTTTAACTCGCGGCATATCAACCTCGTCACCACCTTGTACCTGTGACCGTGGAGCTTCTCGCACTTGCCACCATAGCCGCGCAGGAAATGAGCGGCATCGAAACTCCTCTCAACTGAGATGATATACATATTCAGTCCTGCCCCCTGTCTTTAGTACGTTCCCACTTCTCGATCCTGTAACCGGGCTTCAGCGCTATCAATAACTCCTTCATGCTCTTATGTAAAACCGGATGGACGAAATCGGGCGCTATCTCAGCCATGGGCGCCAGCACGAAAACACGCAGGTGCAGGCGCGGATGCGGCACATCGAGACCCGGCTGACTAATTATATCCCCTCCAAAAATAAGCAGGTCCAGGTCGATAACTCTTGGCGCGCCGGCATAAGGACGCTCTCTTCCCATCTGCCGCTCTATACTATTCAACGTCTTCAGCAGTTCTACTGCAGCGTGGTCCGTATCGATACAGGCCACACTGTTCAGGAAATCCGGCTGATCTTTACATACCTCGGGCTCAGTCTGGAAAATTGAAGAGACGGTTATTACAGGGGAATTTTGCGATAGCATGCTTATGGCTTTATTCAGATTGGCCTCCCTGTCCCCCAGGTTCGATCCCAGGCCTATATATGCCACGGTCATTCCTTGGCATCCCTTCCCATGATAGCATCGCTCATCCGGCTGATCAGCTTCATCTGTCTTACATCATGCACCCTCACCAGGTCGGCGCCCCGAGTTATGCCGATAGCCAGCGACGCCGCGGTGCCCAGGAAGCGCTCCTCCTGTGAGGAGCCTACGGTCGTGGCGATGAAAGATTTGCGTGATGTCCCCAGCAGTATCGGGTGCCCCAGGGCCTTTATTTTGTCTAAGCTTCTGACTAACTCAAGATTTTGTTCCACGGTCTTGCCGAATCCTATTCCGGGATCGATTATTATGTTCTCCGGCCTGACGCCAGCAGCGATCGCGCCATCAATTAAATCCTTCAATTGTGATATCACTGCTTCAACAATAGCAGCGGCCTTTTTTCCTCTTTGATTGCCGGTCAATACAATCCGCATATTCTTTTCGGCAGCCAGATTCACCATTCCGGATTCCACGCTGCAGCCGGAGATATCGTTTATCATGCAGGCCCCGGCATTCAATGCCTGCGCTGCAACCTCATACTTGTAGGTGTCGATGCTGACAGGAACGCCGATATCTCTTGAAATACTGCTGATGAAAGGTATAACCCTCTCGATTTCCTCTTCCACCGATACGGGGGCGGCATCGGGCCTGGTGGATTCGCCGCCGACGTCGATGATGTCAGCGCCGTCCTCCACCATCTGCAGTGCCCTCTGCCGGGCCGAATCTAACGATTTTAATCCATCACCTGAAAACGAATCGGGCGACAGGTTGATAATGCCCATGATGTAGGTGCGCTGCCCCCATTCGAACAGGCTGTTACTGCAGTGTGTTATCATCGCTGTTTACATACAAATCACATGGGGCGCAGCCCATTGTTCAATATTTTAATGGTTTTTTCAGTCTCGCCAATGAGGTCGTAACTTCCATTTTCCATGCACCAGTCATGTATTAAACCTTCGAGTGTCCTGATAATCAAACGGGCGACCTCATCTGAATTCAAGTCTCTGCGAATATACTCCTGTTGCTGAGCCTCCTTGACCAATTTGACTACGATTTTATAAATTGCTCTGCTTTCTGTAAGGCGTGGATTGCCGCTCCTACGTAACGATGCCCTGGCCCGATATGAGACCTCCATGAGATCGGGACCTTTATCAACAGTAAAACTAAGAGCTTTACTTGCCAGCATCGTTAATTTATCCATGGGATCGCTAATTGATGCTAATTCATTCACGACAAAGTCATCGTACATTTTATCCGTCTGCGAAAACAGATCGAGAACGACCTGCTCCTTGGATTTGAAATAAACATAGAAAGTCCCTTTGGAAACACCGGCCTTTTTACATACCTCATCGACTGTGACCTTATCAAATCCTTCCTTCTCAAACAGCCTCAGGGCAGTCTTATAGATTCTCTGATGCGTGCCCAGCGCCTTTTTTTTACGTTCTGTTAGCTTGGTCTTACGCATAATAACTCCCTCGGTATTCTCCCATATTCTATCTGCATCTGCGCCTTTATTCAAAACACTTTTTCATATACCCCAATCTATTTGCTTATCCCGCCGACTCAATCGCGGGCATAGGCGATGGTATCAATGGCAGCATCTGATAGGTAACCACATATATATATTTGACTGTGGTCATTGACCATAGTATTATTTAATTATTGAATCGCTTGTCGTATCAATTTATGCCCGGGCGACATAGTGGGGTTGGCTATAAATATACCGAAGCTGCGCAATGATGAATATGGCAGGGTGGTGGCCGCATATGAAAATAAAGCCCGTAGATCGAAGAAGCTTGGCGATGAATCCAGCCAGTGTATAGTGTCCATGCCTACTGCAGAGTCACGCTTACATATCCGGTATCACGACTGAGAAGGACATCAATAAAATCCTGGCTGCTTTTGGGAAGGCTATCCGTATAGTCCCATTATTATGAGTGAATGTCAGTGTATTGGAAGCAATAAAAGTTCATCCGATTGTAGAATAAGGAGATATTTATGAAAAACGAAATGAAAAATGCCGGCATGTTCGAACAGCGCACCTTCTCCGGGCTCAGAAGTCTGGCGGAACTGCCTTATTTTGAATGGACCGGCGATGGTTTACTCAAACTGACCGTGGATGGTTTGGATGGAGGCATCGACGGCCATGTACATTTTGCTACCAACGCGCTGGCGG
>CAYVBI010000039.1:0-13027 GCA_964448985.1 uncultured Dehalococcoidales bacterium | reverse complement strand
ACGTCGCCGGCCTCATTCCAGAACACCGGCCGGTTGAAAGAGTAGCGCTGCAGCAAGCCCCAGGCGTCTATACATCCGATGATCAAATAGGCGTGCCCTGGGACACGGGCGTACGATAACCGCTCGACGTAGTACTTGCCGGCCACGGAATACAGGTCCGTGGTGGCTCGATAGCCGATGGAGAGCGTGACCTGAGCGCCACGCTTCAATTTCCCCGCGGCTGACGCCGCCCCGCCGCCGATGCTGTTATAGGCTCCCTGGGAATTATCCAGGGTGACCTCTAAAGACGAGGGGGCGAGATCCCTGACGGTTTCCTTAACGGCAATGATGTGCGCTGCGGTGACGGCGTAGTCCGTGCCGGCGCCGGATCCGGCCGCGGGCGGGGCCCATGATCCGGGCAGGGCGGTGCGCCAGACCTGGTTTGGCGCCGTGGCGTAGAGATAGGCGCCGTCACAGGCCAGCGCCAGGCCGTAAGTGGCGGGAACATCGAGCGGCCAGGCACGGGACCAGTCGGAATCCTTGAATAACGTGCCGGGGCGAAGCCGGTAGAACCACGGCTTATTGTCTTTAGCGAAGCTGAAAACAGCTCCCAGCGAAGCATGATAGGCGATATAGGGGTCGTCGACGCCCAGATTATCGACGGCCCGCTGCTGCATGATGGAGCTGACCTGCTCGTAATAGGTCGGCACACTGCGGCCGGCACGTCCGGTGCGGAACTGCCGCATGCTCATGGCGGCGCTGAAGTCCACACGGGCCTTATAGGAGTTGATAAACTCCCAGCCGGACCAGGTACCTGCTGCGTAAGAGCCGCCGTCGCCGTAGACGCCCCTGGCCAGCCGGATATAAGAGCCGTCCAGCAGCAGGGCGAGGATATTCCAGTCGCCGTTGTGGTACATGGCCAGGGCGGATATCGCGAAATCGCCGGAGATCTGGCCGAGTCCGGTGGACCAGGCGCCGCCTACCCTTTTCTGAATATAGAGCGAAGTGGGGTCGTTGAAATCGGTTGCGTGCACAACGGCCACGTCGCCATTGGCCTTGAAGGCCGCTGCGCAGCCGCGTTCACAGGGGCGGGTATTATTCATGACGGTCCATGCGCCGAAGGTGGCGCCGCTGTCTGTACTTTTCTTGTAGTAGAGATAGACACCGTCGGAGCTGAAGGCTATGACCTCTGTGCCGAGTGCGGCGATGGCCACGGGAGAATTGGCCAGGCCGCCGCCCCAGGAGGTCCACGACGTCCATGTGGAGCCGGAGGACGGGGAGGTGACACGCTGGTAATAGATGGTGGCGCCTGCCCGTACGCGGCAGACTGATCCGTCAGCCGGGATGGCCACAGCATGCAGGCCAACCGGCGTGCTGTCAGTGGGAGAAGTAAGGCGCTCCCAGGCGAAGTCAGCCCACTGCAGGGCGGAGGCGGCCACAGCGGCCGGATGGCCGAAAGAAGCGATGTCGACCTTGATCAGCGGAGTGCGAGCGGGCTTGCGCTGCTCGGATAAGAGGGCTGATGAGAGGATTCTCATAATTCTATTTTCGCCTCACCCCCTGCCCCCTCTCCAATGGAGAGGGGGCAGGGTATGATTAATTCATGTCATTGCGGTGAGCCGTAGCTGCGAGCCGAAGGCGCGGCAGGCAGCGAAGCAATCTGTGGATTCGAAGATGTAAAAGGTTGAGATTGCTTGGTCACTACGCTCCCCGTATTCCTGCGTTTATCCGGCAGACATGACTCTTCACGCATAACGTCTTGAATGATAGGACGCCTATGCTGCAGAGGCAAAGAAATAATGTCGCTCTTAAAGAATCTAAAATATCTAGAAATCTGATGCCCCATGGCGTTGAAACAGTCTAAGCAGTCGTCCATCCAATCTGGATCGTGGGGTGACATAGTGGATATATTGGCTCTTTAGAGGGCAGAAGCAAGTATGGCTTTTGTAGAACAGAAGGTTTTGGGTATTATGCCACAGATAAGGAGGGTTCAGCAGGCCAGGGGTTTTGGAGGGGACATTGACAGCAGTATGATTGAGCCATATTATAATGCCGATGAACAATGACGTATGGCAATCTCTTCATTGCATATTGAAATAATAAATACCAGGTTAATGCTATGCTAAACAGGTTGCTGGGAAAACCAACTATATACAATTTGAGTCAAAGTGCAGTTTCGCTGGGAAAAGATCCCATCGCAAGATGGCTACGAAAACTGATGCGACCGGGCAGAGAGGATTTTGTCCTGGATATAGGCTGTGGAACAGGTAAATATTCCGAGGTATTTCAATGTAATTACTTTGGAATAGACTGCAGTCCGGAATATATCGATTATGCACGAGTGCACCATAAAGGAAATTTTTCTGTTATGGACGCTGCCTGCCTTGAATTCCCTGATAAAATGTTCAGTTATATCATGATTGTTGGCGTACTGCATCACCTGCCTGATGATAAAGTCGCCGGCATTATCGGGGAAATTAAAAGGGTCTGCAAGCAGGGTGGCAGGATTATCATAATGGAACCAGTTTATCCCACCAGTAAATTCAACATAGTGGGTTATCTTCTCAGACGTCTCGACAGGGGAAAATACATAAGAACGCCAGAACAGTTAGCCGGGATGTTTTCTAGCTTTTCCAGCTCAGAACACGCCATTGAGAAATACTTCCTGGAGAAATATTTCCCGCTGGAGTTGATCCTGCTTTCTGCAACAAATCAATGATTAATTTTAGCCGAAGTTCCGATGTTAGTACGCGTGCAGGGTATTATTCAGATATCTCACGTTTGTATTACGTAGATCTGCTCTCTTTTGGATACGGAGCAGTATTTTCCGTGTAATGCGTGTGTTTACCCAGAATAGCTTCAACTAAATAAGGGGGGCGCCTATGTGCCTCACTCATAGTGCGCCAGAGGTATTCGCCTAAAAGTCCCATCATTAGCATTTGTATACCGCCGAAAATAAGTATGATAATCATCAGAGATGTCCAACCCTGTATCGATGATCCTTCCAAGAAATTTATGAACACGATTACAGCATAGACAAAGCCAAGCAACCCGGCAATTATGCCTGCATACGACATTAAACGGATGGGTAAATAGCTGAAAGATAAAAATGAATCCAGCGCTAATTTCAATTTTTTCTCAAAACTCCAGCCTGAAGAGCCACCTACTCTGGCCTGTTTAACGTATTTAACCGTTTCCTGCTTGAAACCCATCCAGCTTAGCAGCATTATGAGATTAAGATTAGTTTCGTGGAACTGGCACAGGTAATCCAGCACAAGGCGGTCAATCAGGAAAAAATCAGCTCCTGTGGCCGGTAATTGCTTCATGCCCACCGTACGGCGCATCACAAACCAGAATAATCGACCTGCTGTAGCATCCCTCTTTCTAATACCTTCAATTCGATCCCGTGTAGCCCACACTACTTGTGCGCCTCCCTGCCACTTCTCCAGAATATCAGGCAATGTCTCGGGTGGGTCCTGCAGGTCGGCTGCCATGACGATCGCACATCCTCCCCCGGCGTTATTCAGACCACACCGTATTGCCACGTGTGAGCCAAAATTACGGGATAGGCGGAAGCCGCTCACCCTGTCATCCCGCTCAATAATGCGTTTTAAAACCTCCAATGTATCGTCAGTAGAATGGTCATCAACTACAATCCATTCCCAGCGCGTGTCGACAGTACGTAGCACATTGCATAAGCGACCATATAATACCGGCAAATTCTCGTCCTCGTTGAAAGCAGGCGTGATAATGGAAATAAAAGATTGCTGAGTCATGTCTTAAATCTCCGCATAAATACCACTCTAAAAATTGCTAACGAAGTGAGCGGCAGGCATCTAATAGCACCTGTGCCACATACTCCTGGTCATCATTGGACAGCTGATAATACAACGGCAGCACGATACAATGATCCTGTGCTTTCTCCGATTCAGGCAGAGGAAGACGTTGGCTGAGATGGGTGTATGACTTTTCACGATGAATGCACATTATGCCCCGGCGTGTAGCTACTCCACAGTCCAGCATTAATTGCATTACTTTACATTGGTCAAGGTTATCTGCTAAACGTATACAGTAGCTCTGCCAGTTGCTTCGGGCCCAATGTGGCTCCTCAGGCAACTTTAACTCAGGTGCTTCACGCAATAGCTTATTATAATATCCCGCCAGAAAGCGGCGCCGTTTTATAATCTCGGGCAGGCGCTTAATCTGCTCGCGCCCGATTGCAGCCTGAATATCCGTCATGCGATAGTTATAACCAAGAACAGGATATGACTCAAAGGTTACTCTCTTTGCGCTGTGTCTTAACAAATCCGGAATATTCATACCGTGTTGACGCCACAGTCGAAATTGCCTATCCCATTCAGGATTGGCCGTAGTAATCATTCCCCCATCGCCCGTGCTGATGACTTTACGCGGGTGGAAAGAAAAGCATGCAATGTTCCCGTGCGGTTTGCCGATCTTCTCCCACTTATCATTCCAGCAAATTTCACTGCCTATAGCACAAGCAGCATCCTCTATTACGGGCAGGGAATGCTTGCAGGCAATATCCACGATCGCTTTCAGGTCACAGGGCATGCCAATCTGATGCACGCAGAGAATAGCTCGAGTTGCCTTTGTAATTAAAGCCTCAAGTAATTCCGGGTTAATATTGAAGGTTTCAGACTGTATGTCGGCAAATACAGGTGCCGCGCCACAATAACGGATGCTGTTGGCCGTAGCAATAAATGAGTGACTGACAGTGACCACCTCGTCTCCTGGTCGGACTCCAACAGCCAATAATGCAAGGTGTAGCGCAGTAGTACAGCTTGATACAGCGCAGGCGTATTCAGCCCCTATATACGCTGCAAATTCCTGTTCGAAGGATGCAACCTCAGGTCCCTGGGATACCCAGCCGGATAGAATAGCACGCCTGGCCGCATTGCTCTCCCGCTCATCCATCCATGGTTTAGCAACCGGGATAAATCGTTCCTCATGCGCCATTTGCGTCGATACCTCCGGATTCCCAGTTATGTACGACTTCTCGTTCCAACAAAACTTCAGGGGTTTGTTCAAGACTCATGTACCATCTCTTCAGACTTTCCAGTCCCTCGCGAAGCACTACCAGGGGCTGGAATCCGAGTATATTATGCGCCTTTCCAATATCGGCATAAAGTCGTAACGTATCACCAGGTCGTGGAGCATCGTGGCTCACTGGTATATCTTGCCTTCCTGTTACCGCCATTACCTCGTGTGCCAGGTCAGCAATAGTTATTTCATTTCCGCTGCCCAGGTTGATCGTCTGCCCGATGGCATTATCTGCCGCTCCGGCCAGTAAAATCCCCCTGGCCGTATCACTCACATGCAGGAAGTCCCGCGTCTGCGTACCATCCCCAAATATTATTAACTGGCGGCCGGCCATACTGCGCAGCAAAAATTTGGGAATCACCTCTCCGCTGTCTCCTTCATGGTGGCAATGCCGCCCGTAAGTATTAAACGGTCGCACAATTACTACCGGGAATCCATAGGTTCGGTGGAAAGCACGTGCGTAGCTTTCACCCGCAAGCTTCGCAGCCCCGTACACCGTCATAGGGAATGTTGGATGCTCTTCAGTCATCGGCACATGGATAGCAGTACCGTATACCTCCGAGGAGGATACGTGTATGAACCGCTTAATTCCGGCTTTTCTGGCGATCATGAGCAGACTAAGAGTGGCTGTAGCGTTGACTTCATGGTTCTCAATCGGTGAATGGATCGAATGCCGTACACCCAGACAGGCAAGATGGAATACGATATCAACTCTCCGCATCAAATCCACCATCAGGTCATTATCCCGGATGTCTGCTACAACAAGTTCAACCAGGTCGCCGGGCATTCCCTCCAGGTTCTCACGCTTCCCATTAACCAAATTGTCCACGACGACAACCCTGGTCCCCTGGTTCGAAAGCTGACGCACCAACTCGGAACCGATGAAACCCGCGCCTCCTGTCACAAGAATCCTCACTCCCCTATATTGCTTGTTGCCAGTGGTTATATTTGACATTCTAAAAACTCGTACATAGCTTATTCAAATGCCAAAGCAGGATCGGTATTTCCGGGAAACCACCTGTGAAAAGTAACTAAAGTAGTTATCACTTCAAAATTCAATTTTGTATGAAGATTTAGAGAAGCGATATTGCGGGTTGTGAGCCCAGAATCCACTACATTTAAATCCTCTTCCTGGTGGTGGTATAGCAGAGCAACGAAGAAGTCTTTCCCCAGACCTTTGCTTCTATACTGTGGATCCAGGAGAGCCATCTTCCACATTGCGAACCGAAGACCAAAGTACTGCTGTAGATCACTCCTATAATAAATCATTAAAGCAGCCGGTTTATTCTCAATATCACATACCAGAATCTCCTGATTTGGATCGTTGTAGGCAGTCAATATCCATTTATGATAGAGAGAATTGGCCTGATTACAAGTGATATGGGCATCAGCATGGAATCTCTGAGTAGAAAACGCATCTTTAGAGTAGTCAAGCATATAATCTAAATCACCCTGCCGAGCCAGCCTTAGGCGTAGAGGCGGCTTGATAAATCCACTGAGCTTAGACAGGTCAAACTTATTAAATATCCAGTTCTCAATATAATTAAATCCCCATCGTTCCATGCTATGTATTACAGGGAGATTCAGAGCTGGAACGCGAACCGAGACAAATCGTATTTTCGAGGTTTCGCACCAAGAAAAGAACTTCTCTATTAGGATGTTCACGATCTCAAGTTCCTGCTCATAACCTAAACTCTTAGAGATTATCGACTCAATGACTGCCACATTATAGCCAAAATGCTCACTATCCCATTCAGATAGCCTGAACAGTAGAAGACCAAGTAATTCCTCTGAAAGTGAATAAGCCGCTATATATTGAAAACCTGGTTGAGTTATTAATTTCCACAATCTATCTACGACAAGCCGCCGTGATTGTTCAACTGGTAAACTCCTATCTTCGCAATACCGGCCATAATTATATTTGCCGATCAGAGCTTCCACCCCAATTCTATTTACATGAGATTCATTGATGCATACTTTTACATCCATAAGCATCTATTGTCTACTCAACCTGCATATTTGGAGATAGTTTGGGTTACAATATTAATTTGCTTATCGGTTAGCTCAGCGAACATCGGTAATGAAAGAACCTCATCGGCAGCCAGTTCGGATTGAGGAAAATCGCCTAGCTTGTATCCGAGGTCAGCATAGGCTTCCAGCATATGCACGGGAATGGGATAGTGAATTCCAGTCTGGATTCCCTGCTGCTGTAACGTCTGCTGAAGTTTATCACGCTGAGCAACGCGCACACCATAAATATGATAGACATGATGGGCATATTCCATTACGCGCGGAATTTGAATGCCCGTACCGGACAGCAGTTTGTCATACAGGGCAGCGTGTCTTCGACGGGCCTCAGTCCAGGCATCCAAATGGCGCAGCTTGACCCGCAGGATGGCGCCCTGCATTCCTTCCATCCTGTAGTTATAGCCCTTTAACACATGGTGATACTTACGCTCCTGGCCCCAGTCGCGTAGCATGCGGATGGTACGGGCATATTCAGGGTTATCCGTTACCACCATACCCCCCTCACCATATGCCCCCAGGTTTTTACCAGGATAAAAGCTAAAACAGCCCAAATCACCAATACTACCAACCTTGCGGCCTTTATATTCAGCGCCGTGTGCCTGGGCAGCGTCTTCGATTACAAGCAGTCCATGCCGTCTGCTTATCTCGATTATGGGATCCATATCCGCCGGCTGGCCATAAAGGTGAACGGGCAGAATTGCCTTTGTCCTGCTGTTAATTGCACTCTCAATTTGATTCACGTCTATTGTAAATGAATGCGGATCTACATCCACGAAGACAGTTCGCGCACCCGTGTAATAGATCGCAGCTGCGGTGGCCACGAAAGTGAAAGGAACGGTGATTACCTCTGCCCCGGGCCCGATGCCGGCAGCCAACAACGCAAGGTGCAGAGCGCTCGTGCCGGAATTGACAGCGACACCATGCTTGGCATTGCAGAACCTGGCAAAATCCTCCTCGAATGCTTTAACCTCGCTCCCGAGTACAAACTGGCTGCTCTCCAACACCCCGCTAACAGCCTGATCAATCTCTGCCTTGATACTGTGATACTGTGCCTGCAGGTCGACAAATGGGATCACGATGTCACTCCTCGATATCCAATTCAATCACTTTGCCATAATTCGCCATTGATTCGTTGGCTGCTTCAAGCATGCGCACCACGCGAAGACCTGCTTCTCCATCGATTAGAGGCTTCTCACCTTTCTCTATACAGTTAATGAAATGTTGGGCTTCAACGTTCAAAGCCTCTGTTAGCTTTAATTGCGGGGCCAGCATATCACCGGTGCGGTAACTGATGAGCAAATCGTGCCTGTTTTCATTGTCGTTGCTTACTGTGATGCCACTATCGTAAATCTTTATCTTCTCGCTGGGTTCAAGGTCGTCATAAATAACCATCTTGTTGCTCCCGCCGATCACTGTGCGGCGAATTTTTACCGGCGACAGCCAGTTGACATGTATATGAGCAATCAAAGACCCGTCGAAAAATAGAGTCAGATATGCCATATCCTCAGGTTTTCCGGGTATATGGCTTACGCCTATAGCGGACACAGCTCTGGGGCGTAGCTTCATGGTGTAGTCCATAATTGAGAGGTCATGCACTGCCAGATCCCATATCACATTAATGTCATGCTGAAAAAGGCCCAAATTGATGCGCACTGAATCATAATAATAAATATCACCCAGTGCATTGCTGGCTACCAGTTCCTGGATCTTGCGTACGGCCCCTGTATATACGAATGTATGATCAACGGCCAATACCCGTTTATACTTGTCGGCCTGCTCAATTAACTCAATGGCCTGTTTAGAAGTAGCGGCCATAGGTTTTTCCACCAATACATGCTTACCTGCTCTGAGGGCGCGCACAGCTATATCAAAGTGTGCGGAGACAGGAGTAACTATTACAACAGCATCAATATTGGGGTCGGCTAATATATCATTGTAGTCAGTGGTAGTTTTTATTACCGGGTAGCGTCTCCGGGCAAGTTCAAGCTTTTCCTCGTTTAAATCGCTCACATACGAGACCACGGCACCGGGGGCCTCAGCGAAGTTGCGCACCATATTCGGCCCCCAGTAACCATATCCAACTACGCCAATACGAATCAAATTTATCTCCTCATGAAGTGGCCACGACGGCAATGCCAGCTAATATTACTACCAGCCCGATAACTTTCTGCAATGAAACAGACTCGCGGAAAAAAAGAAAAGCTCCCAGCGTAATAAGTATAAATGTAAAGCTGACCAGTATAGGATAGGCGAAACTGAGTTGTTCAGATGCTATTACCCTGAACCACACCAGTGCCGCAGCACCGTATAAAATCGCGCCTATAATGAAGAGCGGTTCGCGGATCAAGGCCAGCATAAAATAACCGAGTTTACCCCAGGTGAACTCCGCGATATTGGCACGCACGACACCTTCGCGCAGCAACAGGTTTGCCGCTACGGTAAATAGCACGCTTACCCCCAAGAGCAACATTCCAAGCTTACTCAACATTCTCCTTATGCAAATGTCGCGTATCGCCAACCGCACGTGCGGGCACTCCTGCGACAATGGTATACGCAGGAACATCATGGATCACCGCAGCACCTGCGCCTACCATGGCATGTTCGCCGACTGTAATTCCGCATAATATAGTTGCATTGGCGCCGATACTTGCATAGCGTTTAACGAAGGTCGGTAAGCTCGTCCAGTCCCCGGCTTGCATCAGACTGCCATCCGGGTTAACTGCATGGGGATATTTATCATTAGTAAAACAAACGTGCGGACCAATGAAAACACCATCCTCTATTGTTACGTCCTCCGGTATGAAAGCAAACGCCTGGATTTTTACGTCACATCCGATCTTTACACGCTTGCGTATCTCAACAAAGGCCCCGATCTTGCTGCCATCGCCAATTTCACAACCATACATATTTACCAGGTCAGGATGGTATATAATCACATTTTTTCCAAGTTTAACATCGGGTCCGATCATGCCACCACTCTAAACAATTGGTCAAACTTTATGGAGTGAAGTAATCGAAATAATATAACAAAGTATAATACATTTAGGAAAATCCTTATACTACTTACCATTTTCGTCCATTTTACCTCTAAGGTAAGCTTAAGTCTTTAAGTAGGTCAATATAATGGAATGCTCCCTGTTTGAATCATTTATGGTAGCTGCATAACAGTCAGCGTAGTATTTTTCCATAAAATAGATTTACCGGCTTCAGCCTCGGGGAAATAACGGCGAATCAATGCGGGATTATCTGTTAGAATAAGTTTACCTTTAATATTATCCACCGTTAACAACTTCGGATCTGTTATAAAGACAATATTCTTTGTCTTTATTTTCCTCTCGTTAAAGAATTCTGAAAAAATCCGGACCACTCGATCACTATATTTATCCTTAATCCATGCTTTTACATAAATGCTGAATTCATCTGCGGGCACCTGATTTAATAAAGGTGCCGCGGAATAATAATAATCAACCCGAGTACGTACGGTAGAAACACTACTATAGGCAAAAGCGCCATTATAAGCGGGGGACCAAACAGAAACCAAAATCATAAACAGAAGAACCAGGATGCGCGGCTGCCAGTATTCGATTGCCATTAGCCCACCGATCATTAGTAATGGAATCAGCGGATAAACCATACTGATGATAAGGGGAGTTGTTTTGGCCATCGGATTTATGAAAGCTGAAGGATATAAAACACCGATCTTGAGAGAGATAAAAACGAAAACAATACATGCCAATGCATATATTATTCTGGCTTTAACAGTAAATAAAAAATCCGGTTTACGAATTAGCGGATCGTTTCCTTTTTCAATTATGCTTGCCAGATATAAAGCTAAGCCTAAAGAGCTAAAGATAATGGCAGGATATATATAATTAGCGCTGACTATAACAGCCTTATGCAAAACGACGAATAACGCAAGTATGCCGACAAAACTCATCGCGGCAAAATAAAGGTTCCTCGTTATTCTATCCCGATAAGCGCCAATCAAAATTATCACGGAAAAGAAAATCGGGAGGTAATATTCTCTTACGAGCAGGGCGAAATATGAAACCGGTCGATTGTAAACCCAGTCGTCACCGTACCTGTCTATTGTTCCCTCAGCATCAAAAAATTGTGCTCCATAACTTATAGCCACAGAGAATACGCTCTTTAAGGCATCAAATCCAAATAATATAAACGCGACAAGGAAAACAAGGAATACACCAATGACGAAACCTGTGAGAAGTTTTTTAAGCTTACTCCAGTCTCTTTCAAGGATTATCGTAATAATAAACGGGATAAATAATGCTATGCCCGGTATTTTGCTGAAGCAAGTAAAGGCTGTAAATATTCCGGCAATAACCGCAGAATCAAAGACTTTATTTTTATAGTCGCTGTAAAAGAAGATGAATGCTATTAACGCATAAAGGGCCAATGTCTGATCGGCATATATATAAGTTGCCAGACGAAGTATTTCAAATGATGAGACAAGGAGCACACCGGCAAATAGACCTGCCAGAATGCCTTTTTTATAATATGCCCAAAATATGCATATTGTAATAATCAATAAGTTAACGATGGCTATGTAATACATTCCTGCTACATAAGCAGGTGAAAAAATATATCGGATACACGGAGGCCGATATAAACCATGAGACGATCAATAAACCGCAGGGGCGCGCCAGGCGTGGTCGCCGGCACCAGGTACATAGTAGGATCAGAAGGCATTGGTAGGGCAGAGAAGTCATGGTATACGAAGTACAGGAATATTAACGGCAATATCGATAAAATCAATATTTCCAGTATTTTGATTTTTCGTTCTTGAACAACAGAAAATACAGCCGTTTTAATCTGAAGGAACGCCGACGATAATCCCACATTATTTGACATATGCGTGTTACGTTACGATGAAATTGGTCACTGCGAAATATGATAACAATTTTACTAAATAATTGCATCACTAATGTATGGCTAGCCGCCCGCCAGGAGGCCCTGACGGCTGCTGACAGGGTTCTCATGCTTCTTGTGCCTCACCCCCTGCCCCCTCTCCAATGGAGAGGGGGCAGGGGGTTTCATGTAGGGGCGTACCTTCAGGTACGCCCGATCCACGCACGTTTATTCCGGGTGGGTTTAAAAACCCGCCCCTACAGCTTATAGCAGTTTGACGTAGTCCCAGCCGACCTGGGTGGGAGTGAAGGCCCCGCTGCCATAGATGGACCAGTCTACAGTCTTGCCGCTGAGCTGGTTAAGGCCGTCCTGGGCAGCATAGAGCTCGTTGAAGTAGCTGACAAGGTTGCGCAGCTCCTCAAAGGTCTTGTCCGAGCAGGTGAGGTTGTTGGCCTTCTCGTAGTCCTTTTTCAGCTTCAGCATGTAGGCATGGTAATTGTTGGCCTCGGCAGGGGTGGGGGGCTTGGCGAGTTTGGTCTGGAACTTGAAGGCCTCAACGAAAAGCTCAATGGCCTTATCTATGAGGCGCTTCGCTTCGCCGATGCGCTCCTGGCGGGGCACCTCGCGCAGGTCGAAGCGGGTGACCTGGGGATAGAAGTAGAAGGCCCGGCTGATAGGGGTGACTTCCTGGCTATCTTTTCGGCAGCACTCCTCGGCGGAACCGACCGCGGCATCGAGGTCAAAAGATACATAAGAACTGGGCGCCGGGGCAGCCGGAATCGAAGGCGCAACGGCTGGCTGCTTAGCTGCTGCGCTTTCAGCTTTTGGGGATGCTTCGCTTGTGGGTGTGGCGTTAGTGATAGCGGCGATCGTGGATGCAGACTTGACCTTCTCCTTGTCGATATTGCCCTGCACGACGGTATAGATGACGCCGACCAGGGTGATGGCCACCGGACCGAGCACATCAATCAGGAATTGACCGACCGTCTGAGCTTTGGCCGGGTCGGTGATGAAAAGGCCGAGGGACCCGGCCACCAGAGAAAGTATAGTCACGATGATCTTCTTGTAACCGTCCAACGGGGTTGTTTCCATT
>CAYVBI010000038.1:0-13035 GCA_964448985.1 uncultured Dehalococcoidales bacterium | reverse complement strand
CCCGTTCCAACTTTGATTACTTGGGACGTTAATAAAATTAGCACATAACCGCATACATGTCAATACCCTGCTTAAACGTAAAACAAATTTTTTTAAAAAAATTTACCGCGTTAATTTTACCCGGTCTACAACATATGAATCTGTCTCAACGCGTCCGCGATATCCTGTCCGCAGAAAAGTGAAATCATCCCACCGAAGGCTAAAAATATGCCGAACTGAATAGGATCGTTGAACTTCCTCACCTTGAATGCCACTAGCATGGCGGCAGTCAGTCCTCCCGCCAGGATGGCTATGTATACGACTACTAATATCACGGGGTAACCAACTGACGCGCCAATCAATCCTGCCATACCTGCATCACCGAAACCTATTAGTTTTTTCTTGAATAATCTAGGCACGGCCCAGATCAGGAGAAATGCCCCGAAGCCTATGGCAAATCCGGCCAATGCGCTTATTATGCCCGGTGTCGTGCCCGTAAGCGGTCTGAGTGCAGCAAAGACCAGGGCTACTGCTGTGCCGGAGTAAATAATAAGATGCGGCAGTACATCCTGTTCCAGGTCGGTTATGAAAAGGATGATAAGAAACGATCCGTAAATAGCTGTAATCAGCATCTGCCAGGAAAGGCCGAACACGATCAAAGCTAATACGAAAAGCAGCCCGCTGGCCAATTCAACCAGCATGAAACGCGCCGGGATGGACTGTCCGCAGTAGCGGCACTTTCCCTTTAACACCAGGTAGCTGACGATGGGAAAGAGGTCGCGTGTTGCCAATGTGTGGCCGCAACTAAAACAATGCGAAGACGGTCGCAGGATGGATTTGCCGGCGGGAACGCGGTCAGCCACAACGTTGAGGAAACTGCCCACACTGATACCAAGCAAAAACATTATCGGTAAGAGGATTAATTCAGTACTAATATTGCATGCAACTCCATGGAACCTATTCTTCAATCACCACGGCCAGCCTGGCCTGTATATCCTTTGCCGGGGACTCAAAATCTTTGTTCTCCACGGCCATGACCGACACAATTTCATTCAGCAATCTGGCATCGTTGCCGTTGACCCGCCCTGCGGCATTGAGAAAAGCTGCATTTCCATCCTGTATATTTCCCCCATATACGTCGGCGATTCCCAGCAGTGTAAATCCCAGCCAGTCGTCTCTGTGGCAACCAGCATATATTGCTAATCCCTTGGACACCTCATTAATTCCTCCATACATCGATAGCTGCTTGCAAAATCCCATATATGGATTCAGATTAGCGCGATTCTCTCTTATCGGATACACAAAACAGTTACCCGCCGTGCAATAGCAGCTCTGGTATACTTCCAGCACTCCCCTTAAGTACGTTGTCTGTATCCACTGAATATCTGTTTTTTCGGACTGTGTCAGCTTGTGACCGGCCTCTTTATAATCACTTTCCTGCATAAGTGCCAGTGCCCATTTATTCAAGATGACGCTGTTTGCCGGGAAAAGGGCGTCTGCCGCTTCATACGACTTTAATGCATCATGCAGACTGTCCTGCGCTCCCTGATTTGCCCGGTATAGATAGTTGTCGGCAAGCGCAAAATGCCAATATGCGAGATACGGCTCCAGCCTGGAACAGGACTCGTAAGCGGCCGTGCTCACTGCCAGCAGCTTGGATTTATCCACCGGATCTTGCTCCGTTAAAGCATGCGAATAGGCATAGTAGCCCAGTAATCCGTAATAGTAAGCCTCTTCCGGCTGCATAACAATAGCCTCCGTTATCAGTGTCATCGCCTTATATTGGTCCGCATCGTTTTGATTCATGCTCTCCCTGATCTTCATATTGGCAAAGTGGGCAGGGATAAACAATGTCGCACCTATCGATATGAATAGCAGCACCAGCAGCGCGGCTGATGCTTTTCTCATTCTCCCCACCGGCTTATCGCCGCTGCTGCCAGTACCCGGAGATACTTCCTGAACTGCCGGCTGGGGCGATCTCCCTGCGCTTTCAAGTCTCACGATTGCCACCAGTAAGCCCAGCATCAGCCAAAAAACCATCTCGGGTACAATCTGCGATGGATCAAAAAATATGTGCGCACAATACTGGATCACGGCGGCTATAATAGCTGCGCTCATTATGATGGTATAACGCTCCCTGGTCCTTGACAGCATACGAAAACCGAGGAAGAAAAAAATGCCGAGCAAACACAGGAATGTGATTACGCCGAGAACACCGGCCGTTATGAGAAGATAAAGGTAATGGTTCTCAGGCTGTGCCAGCAGAAGGCTGATCGATGTGTATTGGCTCTTTAATTCTGCCGGAAATGTGCCCTGGGAAACAACCATAAAGGTCTCAGGCCCATAGCCTATCAGCCACCTCAATGACGTAAAACTATCCTGGCCTACCTGTATAACAGCGGGGTTGACGAAAGCATCCATAGCGCATTTCCATATCGCCACACGTATCCCCAGCGTTGATAATCCTACCTGCTCTGCTGACGAAACCTGCATATCCTGTTGGCCATCGGGTAATATATTCCCCGCGGGCAGTAGCAACTGCCCGATCAGGATAACTGCCGTCAATGCGATGGCAAGTATAGATATAATGCTGAGAGTAAAAGTTGAATTTCGCTTTAGATACAAGCCCAGCAGACCGAAAAAAATGAATAAACCAACAACAAAAACCAGGATAGTAACCGAATACTGGGCCATTGTCAGGCACACAAACTGCAATACGAACAGTAAAATCAGTCCGGCGAAAGCTACCTTATCTGGATTCCTCATCTTCGCACCCTGCCATCTGAGTATCGCCATGGCCAGGGTCAGCGGCATGATCATAGCGATGAAAGCGCTAAGATGAAGGGGATTGCCGATGGTGGAGAGCGCACGGTTATTTATCGTACCCCAGGGCACCAGAGCAGGAAATACTATTTGGATGATGCCTATTATGCATACCAGACCCGAGGATATCATCAGCGTATATAGTATTCTGTCGATCTGTACCCTGGTTGTTACGCTCTGAGCGATGACCAGGAAAAAAATCATCAGACACAGTACGGACGACAGCCCATACTGCCAGGCCAGGCTTCCCCACAGGCTGCGGTATGGCATGACTGAAAATACAGTCGAAATAATCCATGCCAGTGCGAACAAAAGCGTTGCAGCCTGGAGAGGCGACCGCCTCAAAGATGCAATCGGATGGCTATTGCCGTTGCTTCTTGTCAACATCCATCGAGCGATAGTGATACCCAGCAATACTAAAACCATGAACTGGAATAGTTGCGTCTTGGCGAAGAGACAGGAGTCCCTTAAATATAAATTGAAATATAGCGGTGTTATAAAAATGATCAACAGCCACAGGCATTCGGCTGCCCTGCTCAGCCTATTTCCCCACTGATCATCGGCCGCATCGTAATTCGTATTCATCATCGTTGCGTATTATCCGGACCTATCACGTGCAATGCCATTGCTAAGATATAACATAACCTTATCAACATGCAATAGAGGTACTTAAGTACTACAATACAATTACCATAACGCTATTGACCACGTGACAAAGATACTGTATAAATAGTATGTTAATAAATAAATCCGGTTAGGTCGGTCCGGACCTACCATAATTTAGGAGGATATAATATGAAAAAGTTTTTTAAGTATGGTAACAAGGGTTTCACGCTGATCGAGTTACTGGTCGTCATTGCCATACTCGGCACGCTGGCCGCTGTAGTTATACTGAATGTCACAAAGTTCATCGGCTCAGGCAGGACAGAGGCGCGGGCTACTGAGCAGGCCAACGTCCAGACCGCCGTAACGGCATACATGTATGACAACCCCACTGTCACAACATTCCCTGCTACGACGGTAACGCCAACCAGTGCCGGTATTCTGGCTCCCTACTTCCTCAATTCGCTTAACTGCACATATACTATTCCTGCGGGTGGATCGGTTCCGGCAGGGACCGGCTGCGTTAAATAACAAATTCGGCTAAAACAAATTTGACCTGAACAAGAGGTATGGGGACCGCCCCATACCTCTTGTTTTTATTGGGTGTACCAAAGTATACTTAAACGCAGGGCATAAGCATTGATTTGTAAAAGGTTAATCAATTGAACACTGAACGAACGACGATTAAGAATGGTTTATTTGTATCAATTGCTGAATTGGGCCGCCGCGGCTTCACCCTCATCGAGTTGCTTGTCGTCATAGCAATACTGGGCACGCTGGCAGCGGTGGTCATTCTCAATGTCACAAAATATATCGGCGCAGGCAGCACTGAGGCTATGCTTACTGAAAGGTCAAATGTTCAGACTGCTGTGGCCGCATATATGTATGATAATCCTGCGGTGACGAGCTTCCCTGCCATGAGAGTATCGCAAGCTAATCCGGGCATCCTCTCTCCGTACTTCATCAATTCGCTCAACTGCACATACAATATCCCTGCTGGCGGCGCCGTTCCGAACGGAACCAATTGCGGTGGTGGCAGTTCGGTAGTAGTATCGCCGGTGAAAACAATTGAACCTGTTCTTGATACATCACTCTCTGCTGAATCAACTCTGAAGTAATATCAGCAGTTCCGCACAGTATGTGTTGATTTATATCCAGACCGCCTATCGTGGCCTGACCTTAAATATTTGCCGACCGCATCAATTTGTTCACGTCATCCACATCCTGGCAGAAGGCAAATACGTGCTCCCGTGTGATAATTCCCTTCCTGTACAGGTCCATCAGCGCATCGTCCAGCGTTTTCATGCCGATATTGGAGCTGGTGCGTATGGTATTGGGGATAAGGAACGGTTTGCCCTCTCTTATAAGGTTCTTGACAGCCGCATTGGCCAGCATGATCTCCACCGCCGCCACTCTGCCCCCGCTTATGCGCGGCACCAGTACCTGGCTGAACACCGCTATCAGGGTGGAGGCCAGGCGCGCCTGCGCCATGACCCTTTCGTGTGGAGGAAAGAGGTCCACGATTCGTTCCACTGACTGTGCCGCACTGGGCGCATGCCCGGTCGACAGCACAAGGTGCCCCGTCTCGGCTACGGTCAGTACTGCCGATGCCGTTTCGAGATCTCGCATCTCACCCACCAGTATCACATCCGGGTCCTGCCTGAGAACATACTTAAGGGCATTGATGAAGGAGTGTGTATCCTGCTCAAGCTCCCTCTGAGAAAAGGCACACTTGATGTTGGGGTGCACGTACTCAACCGGATCCTCGATGGTCACAATATAGCGTTTCATAGTATTGTTGAGATGATTTAGCATGGCGGCGATACTGGTGCTCTTACCTGAACCGGTTGGCCCGGTGACAAGTATCAGGCCGCGAGGCCGGTTGATCAATTCCTTGCAGATATCAGGCATGCCCAGGTCGTCCAGGGTGGGGATACGTTGCGGAAGCAGGCGTATGGCAAGGCTGATGGATCCTTGCTGCCAGCAGGCGTTACATCTACCCCGGCCTCCATTCTGTAGTGAGTAAGCGAAATCGACCTCAAGCTCTCCGGAAAAAATATCCCTCTGCCGCGAAGGCGCAACCTGATTGAATAGTTGATCGATATCCTCGCTCTTCATCACAGGCAGGCTTTCGGCTGGCCTCAGTTCCCCGTCAATACGTAAGAGCGGCGGCACGCCTGCTATAAGGTGCAGGTCCGATGCCCTACTCTCACTCGCCAGCTTCAATAACTCGTCGATGTTCATTTGGTTATATTCTAACAGCATCTATTGATTTACGGTCAGTTGCATAGTGAACGTCACTTCCGTGTAAGTGCTGGTACCGACAGAGCTTATCAACACGAGCTTGAACAATCCCGATTTCCTCAGGTCACGGGCGTAATTAAGCAATATCTCCTCGCTGGGAGCTGATCCCTGTACCAGTATCACGTTTCCATCGTCGCTGACATTGGTCAGATATACGGTAGCCGGCAGCGAGGCAAAAACCTGTCCGAGGTCGCGATTGATCAGTCCCCTCTGGTCAGACAGGTACTTGATAGGCGCATTAAGCCGGTTCAGCAACTGCTGATCGATATCCAGTGATTTAATCGCCTGGTCAGTCACATCGCGATATTGTGTTTGCATGCTGCTCAACTGGGCGGTTTTCTGTTTCAACAACAATTGCATATCAGACGTCTGTTTTTCCGCCGTTCCGCTCATCACCCACATACCCAATGCCAGTACAGCGCAAACGCCCAGGGCGATCAGCGGCGTCGGACTAATTGCCGCTGCAGACGGCCTGGCAACAGGAGTCGCACTGGGCATTACATTTATGTCAACCTTTGTTAATTGATTGATGGTGCGTAATGCCAGGCCGCTATTGACAATGAAATCGTTGCCTTCCTGGCCCGGCGGATATGTCAGTAAGGCCGGTGCGGCCTTGACCGGATACCCCATCACCATAGAAAGAGTCTCCCGAAGTATGCCGCTGACAATACAATAAATCTGCTGTCCCAGTGGATTGTTCTGGTGTATGGAATTGTAGAAGTTTATGGTCCTGTCCACCTCTTCCTTGACTGTCCTGGCCTTATCCCCGTCGCTCATTGTTGCCGCACCCGAAAAGGGAAGGCTGCGAATAATTTCCGGGACTCCGTCATTTACAACCGTGAGGTCGAACGAATTAGGTTGTACATTAACTGCGATAGCGGTTTTTTCATCGATAACACGTGATACCGCCAGCGGTTTCAATTCAAGGTACTTCATCCGCAATCCGCATAGCTTCAGTGTTTCCATGACAGAATTTACATTATCGAAAGGCAGCCCCACCAGGCAAAGGGCAATCTCATTATCCGAAATCTTAACGTCGGTCCATGATGTATAGATCGATGAAAGGGGAACCGATACAACCCGCGTCATTTCCTTTCTTGCGGCTTCTGCCAGTAGCGCACGGTCGAGCTTGGGCACATATATAACGCGATAGACCGAGTGTATGCCACTGACGCTGGCCACTGTATCTTTTTCACGTATCTTGTATTGGGCCAGCATCATGCTGATTACCTGGCTTACGTGCGCCCTCTCTAAGACTACCCCGTTTTGCACCCAGCCGGGCTGTAAAGGAGCTTCAGAAGCAAAGGTTACCCTTGTACCTCTTACGCAAGTTATTCTTGCCGAGGTATCTTCAATACTTACAGTGAGCATATCGCTTGATAAATCCCGAAATCAGTCGTTGCAGTAAACCTGCATACTTATTGACGCCTTATCCAGTTCCCCTTCTATTTTAGCTGGATTTATCGCAACGTTGGTGAACTGGCTGGAAGGCAGCTTAACACCCGCGGCTATGAGGAAATTCTGAAAATTCGCCACCTGGCCGGTCAGACTGAGAGAATAGGTAAGCACCGGATACTCCGAGTCCAATATCTTGCTTGCGGCCCGTGATACTGTCATGTTGGTTATGGTGATATCATAGTCCCAGGCCAGGTCCATGAGTATCTGCGAGACTTCGGGATTATTTCCAATATTTTTATATTGTAACCTGGCCGCTTCCAGATCCATCTTCATCTCCCCCGCTTCAGTTGTAGCCGATGACCGGGATGTCATCCTGGCTGTCAAATCATCGATCTGAGATTGAACCTCGTTTATCTGCAATTGAATAGTAGTCTGTTGCGACGCCTGTTCCATATAACCGGTTACCATAGGCACCATGGCTATTAAAAAGAGGGCCAGTATGAGGATCAGCCAGACGGAGGTACTGAGGCGCGGCAGGCGCTGCGATATATTACTCTTGGTTACTTTGGGTGCTTCTACAGGCGATGCCACAATTTTTAATTCTTGAGGTATTTATTCCTATTATACATTAAATCTGTTGTATTCAACACAGCATCAAGCGCAGAGTCTGATTTACTGCAAGTCATATATAAGGATGCCGCCGGTGCTGATATTGCTTCGGAAAGAGAGTATGACATAGACGACATTCAATACTTCCGTCCCCGTTTCAAAATTCACCTGCGCTTCAGTGTCATTGGGCTGGACTATTCCGTTGGCGATGGAAAAGGTATCTATATCGATACCGTCTATGAGAGTTCCAGTTACGGGTGGAATACGCGACTTAGAATTGCACACATCATTTGCCGGATTATCGGCATCCGATAAATCATAGCCATTCACTGACACACTGTCGGTATAATTGTGAGACCAGGGATCATATTCATCACCCTCACCAACGAAGTGCGTGTATCTGGCAGCCTCCTCACCGGGAGCAAGGTCCGGGGTAAGAAATCCGGATATCGAGATGGGAAGAGTCACGTTACGTGTCACATAGTTAAAATCATCAAAGATATATATCTGATGGCCTTTGGTGGTGGGGCTGGTATAGATGACGATGATAGACCAGGCGCTGTAAGCCCACTCATCCTCATCGCCGTCATTCTCATAGCCGGAGGATCTCTCATTACCATCCATGGGACTGCCGAGAGGATATCGGGTGTAATTGTTATACACCTCGCTACTATGGCTGTCTTTCCACGTATACAGGCGATATCTATAAGTTGAGCTGTAGCTGGAGCGAGTGTCCCAGTGCCCCACCGTGTATTTTCCGTTGCCTACAAAGCTGGTACCATGGAAATAATTCATTACCGTGTCGGTGACATCGGCGATGCACGAATAGGACCAGCCATGAGCCGGACCGCCGGGGTCCTCCACATCTGACGCTCCCTGTTTTTGCGATGCCGTAACGATTGTGGAAAATACCGGCGCTCCGGAGGCCTCTATGGTCAGCTTGACTTTATGTACGTTTTTACTCAGAGGCAGCGCATCAAGCTGAGATTGACTGTACCCTCTTACATCCCAGGGCTTACACTTCCAGCCCGACCAGTAAAGCAGTATTTTCTCCACACTGGCATTAGCAGGTATACCACCGGCAGTCGACCACGTCTCTTTATACAGCCTGTCTCTGGAGTTATCGTTATAAGGATCGCTGTTTCGCATCAGCGTATTACCAAGGGCGTAATAGTCCCCCTCCATCGACGCACCGAACTTCTGGAACTCTTTTTTAGTGGTATAGGCGGTTACGCTGGTAGTTTGCCCGGTCGGGCTGGTCGCCGTGGACTTAACCTCAAATACCTTCAAGTCCGTGTTCCAGGCAAGGTAATTAAGTCCGGTGGTGTTATTGGTTTTCACCCAGCAAAACTCGCCCTGGCTGACCTGATTAGGGGTATATTCAAAAGTGATCTTTCTCTGACTTCCCGGTGGATCAAACAGGTCATAGCTAATGGGCGTAGTATAATCCCATATGATGGTATGGCCGCCCCTGAACGGGGTGACCTGTGGCACGCAATAATACGGCTTGGCAGGGTAATATGTTTTTTCCAGGCTGCTTGAGCCGGGCACGTATTCAAACCCTGCCGGCAGCCAGCATCCGATACGCTTTATACTTAGCGGGCCAACGGTTCCGTCATACATTAAGATGATCTCATATTTAGCCCGTCCGCTGCTGGAGCCGTTTCCCTGATAACTGCCCGCCATGACAATATTGGTAGCAGGATTCCTCTGCTGTGTAAGGTTAGGTGTTTCCAGGTTTTCCAGTACCCACTTCGCTCCGATCAGGTAGTAAACGCTGTTATCGTTGATGGGATCGGCCGAACTGAGTGTATAATTCTCGTATGCCCTCCCGTAGACACTTTCGCCCCAGCTTGCGTCGTCAAGCCAGGTCGGCAGCTTCCCATTAGTCTTGATGCGCCATTGGGCAGCCTCAATTCCGGAATTAGCGGAATAGTATTCCTTGGTTTTACGCTCTACAATCTGCCCCGCCATGGAAGCAGTGTTCATGAAATACAGGAGGATAGGCAGCAACAGCCCGCCTATTATCACCAGCATCAATACCACTCCCAGTACCGCCATCCCCGATTCTCCATGCCGTGTTTTTACTGGAACCTTCAACGTATTGTTCCTTCAATCATCATTGCTATCAAAATGACCTGGGTGATATTTTATAAACTCTGGTCTCAGTGGAGCTCCCTACCTGGACGGTTATTGTCACTGTGAGTATTTTCCTGGGATTACTTGGATCAGGCTGATTGTACTGAGCCGTGATTGACGAGATGCTGTCTGAAACACGCATCTGGCTGCTGCTAATGGGATTGCCTGTCCTTTCATCCGTTATTGCCACCTGCCTCTGCAGATTGTGATCCGTATCAACTGCATACGTAATGGTCGTCTTAGTAGCATCCCAGCTAACATAGGAAATGACAAGGGGGGTGGCTGTGGAGATCGTAAATAGCGCCGGTGTCGGCGTAATAAGTTGCGCACTTGTAGCGTCTCTGTCGATCCAATAACCCGCGTTTTGAACCTGGCGTATCGCCAGCATACTGTTTTCCGCCTTTGGCACCAGCAATAGCAACTGGTTGAGCACCGCCAGAGCTCCCACCAATACCGCTGCACCGATGCCCATGGCTATCAGCAACTCCACCAGAGTCAATCCGCTGGAGCCTCTGCGGAAAAGAGGTAGTTTTTTATCCGACCGTGTCAAACTCATATTCATCATTCTATCTACTATCTTTTGTATGACTCCAATACGAGGACCTCGGGAGGCGAATGCTGCTGGCAGGTTACGGTCACAGTTACTTTCTGGACTCCGAGATCCAATGCGCTGGTCGATCCGGTCTCAGGGTCCACGAGCACTACAACAATATTTATGTCATACCCTTCAGGTATGCCGCTGATCTTGCTGTATGTATAGGGAGGAGTGCTGTCGTATGGAGCATTGTTTATCGCCTCCATTTGTGTCTTTGCCAGGCTCTCCGCCGTTGTACGCTGATCCGCCAAAAGGAGCACCTTGAAATTTGTGCCCAGTGCGGACACGAAGGTAACGCCCACTATCGAGAAAATAGCCAGCGCTATCAGCACCTCTGCTATGGTCATGCCCGTTTCATTCCCTTTGAATTTAAGCATATTCATGAGCAATGCCTGACAGATTTACCCCCCGATCAGACTCAGGCTGGAATATATGGGTACGAAGATAGAAAGGGCCAGGAAGCCGACGGCCAACCCTATGATGATGGTCATAGCCGGCTCAATCATGCCCAGCACGGTCTGGAGTTTGTCGGTCGCTTCGATCTCAAAGCTTTCAGCTACGATGATGAGAGTGCTGTCCAGGTTACCCGTCTCCTCACCCACACGCGTCATCTCCACCATGAGCGGTAAAAACTCAGGATGCCGTCCCATGGCCGATGCCAGCCCTTCCCCTTTGACAATATCCTGCTCAACGTCCATCAGCGCGTTGGCAACGATCCTGTTGCCGCTTGACTCAGCTGTGAGCTTGAGAATCTCCGGCAGGGGCAGGCCGGAACGGAACAGTATGGTGATGCTGCGGCATACGCGCGCCAGCGTATTGATCAGGTTTAGCCTGCCCAACACCGGCATAGACAGCATGATCCTGTCCTTCTGCAATGCCCCGTTGGGTGTCTTAATATACAAATATAGCAGCAGGCAGATAGCCACCACAGCCAGCATTACATATACGCCATACTCCCCCATAAAACTAACTACAGCGATTAGTATTTGCGTCATGAGAGGCAGTTTGCCGCCCAGGGACTTGAACATGTCCATGACGGGCGGCAATACAAAAGTGACGGCTAAAAATCCCACGGCCACAGCCAGCACCAGCACTATGATTGGATAGGTCATAGCCTGCCTTATCTTGCGCATGGCGGCGGTGGACTGCTCGGCATAGCCGGCAAGGTTGCGCAACACGCTCTCCAACTGACCGGTCTGCTCGCCCACGGCTATCATCTTGCAATACATTCTGTTGAATGCCTTGGGATGCTTTTCCAATGCAACCGACAGAGGGCTACCTGATCGCAGGTCGGATATAATGTTGTCCAGCATCCCGGCAAAAACCTTGTTGGTAGTCTGTACCTTCAACAGGTCAAGACTCTGCACAATGCCCACGCCCGATTCCAGCAGCAACGCAAGCTGCCGGGAGAAGAGGATGATCTCCTCCTGCTTGGCCCCTTTTTCGAACAAAGATGGTATGCCTGTTATACCTGGCCCTCCTGTCGCTTTCAGGCTGACTATCTGGTAACCGCTGGTCGCCAACCTATCCTCCGCATCCTTCTCGCCGGAAGCATCGATCTTACCTTTGACCACACGTCTGTCAGCGGTGTAGCCAATATATTCGTAAAGCATTTTTATCCTGATTCAGATCTATTTTCCATACAGAAATGCCGAAAGATTACAGGCACTGATCTGTAGCCCTGCCCGTCTTTGCGGACGCAGTTGAAGCTGCGCCCCTGTACCACAGATTTTCTGTATTCATATATACTCATTGCAAACAGGGCTGAGCGGTAATTCAGGAGATGGTATAAGCGTTTCGTAGCACTTCGTAGGGGGTTGTAATGCCTGCCTTGGCCTGCATCATACCGTAGCGTGCGATGGGCACCATGCCCTCGCTGAGGGCCGCGGCCTTTATATCGGTGTTGCTGGAGCCGCCAACAATCATTCTGCGGATATTGTCTGTTATCATCAGTATCTCGAAGATGGCAGTGCGGCCGAGATAGCCGGTATACACGCACACTTTGCATCCCTCGCCATACATGAACTCCGCCTTGGCCTCGCCCATTTCTTTTTCATAGGCTATCTGCTCCACCAGCGGCGCCGTCACTTTGCGGGCACAATGAGGGCAGACCCGCCGCACCATGCGTTGGGCCACGATACCTATAAGGGCCGAACTGATCAGGAATGGTTCCACCCCCAGGTCGATCAGACGGAAGACCGCGCCCACCGTGTCATTGGCATGCACCGAAGACAGCACAAGGTGTCCGGTCAGGGCTGATTGTACGGCTATCAGGGCTGTTTCACTGTCGCGTATTTCACCCACCAGAATGACATCAGGATCGAGCCTGACAATGGCGCGCAACCCGCTGGCAAAGGTCAGACCGGCCTTGACATTAACCTGTATCTGGTTAATGTTTGAGAAGCGATATTCTACGGGGTCCTCTACGGTTATTATGTTCTTACCTACCTGATCCAGAGAGTTTACTGCGGCATAAAGAGTGGTCGTCTTGCCGGCTCCCGTGGGGCCGCTGATAAGGACCATGCCGTAGGGCATCATAAGCATCTGCTCAAACATCTCCTGGCTCTCACGCAGAAAACCGACCT
>CAYVBI010000037.1:1065-13153 GCA_964448985.1 uncultured Dehalococcoidales bacterium | reverse complement strand
AACTCCATTTCCAGAAGTCCTTAGCAAGCTCTACCCTGTGTGCCATTTGCTGAAACGTGCCTGTAAAAGTGGGCAGGGTTATATAGCTTTCGGGCGCTATATAGTAAGTAATCTCCTGGCATTGAATGTCCCAGGGGGTTCCGCTGGTAAAACTGACGAACTCGTTATTCCATTTGCGCTTGATCCCCAGGAAATAGTAATCCCTGAGCCACTTGATACGGGCAGACAGGTTCTTTGGCTCCTTAATGTGATATTTGGGCGCTCCGCAGCTCTGTGTGGTCATGGTCATGCCTCCTGCCAGGTATTTTCAAACTTATAGCGACACGTTATCTTAATATTACGTGTACGCTACATCAGTCTAAATTGGTAACCCTCCCCTGTCCTTGCCGGTCCCCTTCTCCAATCCGCCGAATGCATACGGCAACCGTTCCTCGAACGGTGGGATCTGCGGCAACGGTTCTTTTCTGCCAACCTGGTACCAATATGCAGTGCTGGTCCAGTCGCCCTGCCGGTCGTTTGCATGGCCGTGCTCAATGGAAAACAGCAGAGACTTCTCGAAGAAAACAGGGTCTTCAACGTGAAAACGGTACTGCGAGTGTTTGCCCGTGTAATCGGAGTTACCTTTGAAATAATAGCCGTAGTATGGGGTTGAATACGTTTTACGCAAGCCGTTGTAGTTCCACGCGCCGCAGAAATAGTCTTCTGTTCCGGTCCCATGAAGCGAAGGCGGCCATGGTTCTCCGTCGATGAAAAACATATCGTCACCCTCGCCCCACCAGCCCGGCTCGTTGGTGTCCAGGTGAAGACAACAGCCGACATATTGTCCCTTGCCCCTGGCATCAAGAACAATATAGTTGTTTTTTCCGGTGGTGTTCAGTCTGTCAGTAACGCCGGCGGCGTTTAAACCCATCTCCTCATCCTTTTTAACAACCAATCGGCGGTTCCAGGATGCATGGAATCGTGCCAGATCAGGTTGTGCATCGGGCCAGACTTGATAATCGACGTAGAAATAAAGAAGGCTAGTCTTATCTGTGTCATTGGTTACCGTGATTTTTGCGCCGGTAGAGTACGGCATGGGAAACCAGCAGTTGAGTCCTAAATAGGAGGTCTGTAGAGGCAGCGAGTTGAAATAGGCGCCCACGGCATGACCCAACCCGAAGAAATCTCCCAGGGGACATGACACCGAAGGTGTTTTTTCGCCATCCCAGTATATGCTCAGTATCAGGCGGCGCAGATTAAAAGGAAGACTGGGGTCGTCCTCGAATGTTGTCATCCAGATGTGTTTAATGCAACCGGAGCCCGCAGTTTCTCCCAGCACAACTGTCTCCCCGGCTGGAATAAACCATAAATCGGCATTCCCTCCGGTTTTATCGAAGGAAGACCACCTTCTCGATTTAACGTTACTCCTCAGCCTGGCAAGGTTTCCCAGCGAAGTCATTCCTATATCCATCGATTACCCTCCTGAATTTGAATCAAATTATTATTTGCGGTGTTAGGTTAATAATCTGTGAAATAAATACGGATCAATATCTGCCATACAGGGGGCCGAAATTAGCACAAGCCCGGAAATCAGCTCCCTGAGGGTCCATCGCGCCGAAGGCACCCCAGACGGAGGGCCTGAAAACCCGATCTCCAGGCACGTTATGCATGGAGACAGGGATACGCAGCATAGCTGCCAGCGTAATAAGGTCGTGCCCGATATGCCCGTAGCTTAAGGCCGCATGATTGGCACTCCAGTTGTCCATCACCGAATAGACATCCTTAAAGGGGCCGCTGCCTGTCAGGACCGGTACAAACCACGTTGTCGGCCAGGTCGGGTCGGTGCGGTCGGTCAGTACATGATGGATTTTTAAGGGGATATTCACAGTGTATCCTTCGGCAATCTGCAGGACAGGGCCCATCCCTTTGACCAGATTTATTCTGGACATGGTGACCGGCATGCCGCCGCGAGTTACAAAGCATGAGGAATAGCCGCCTCCTCTGAAATATTCAGTCCTCGCCGGATACCAGCTTGTTGCGCTCAAACATTTATCCATCTCCTCCGGCATGATTTCCCGGTATGGTTTCATCACAGGACGCCCGTTAAGCGACTGCCGGCCTGTACCATCCAGACAGGCAGCGCCCGAGTTAATAAGGTGGATAATACCTCCCGCCGACTCTCCCCGGAGTTTGTAACCCGTCACGCGCTCAACCGATGTGGGACTCCAATAAGTCCTGACATCGGCAAAAATTTGAGCGGTGCCGTTTAACAGGTGACCAAAAAGCATGGCTGTGCCGTTAAGCGCGTCATTCTCGGTAGCTACGATATAAGGTTGACGGATTCCGTTCCAATCGAAGGAAGAATTTAGAATCGCTTCCATGAAATCACCATTGGGATAATGGTCGGCCCACTGTCTCTGACCCTGAAATCCGGCGATGATGGCGTTATGACCCAGGGCCTCCTCATCATAGCCAATATGACCCAGCTTTTGATTCCCTACCATAAGGTCACGCATAATCATCGTCATTTTAACTACGGTTTCCCAGTCATGCTTTTTTTGAGCCATGGTCCGACGTAGCTTTAATGGATTGTAGTCTCTGCCTTCCTTACATTTTTCCTTTATCCAGGTCATCGCGCGGCTATATTCATCCTTATCGAAAATCCCTTTGTCGATCCTGCGGATAAACTCGGACATATCCAGGGTCTGCACGCGCATGCCCAAATAGCTTTCAAAAAAGGCATGGTCGACAATGGAACCGGCTATGCCCATAGAAACACCGCCCACTGATAAATAGGACTTCCCTCGCATATATGCCACAGCAAGTCCCGTTCTTGTGAATCTGATGATCTTGTCCCGGACATCTGGTGGTATCGAAACATCCGAAGCATCCCGGACTTCGTGACCGTAAATACCAAATGCAGGCAGGCCTTTCTGATTATAGCCTGCAAGAACTGCAGCAAGATAAACAGCGCCTGGACGTTCTGTCCCGTTGAAGCCCCAGACAGCTTTGGGGATGAGAGGATCCATGTCCATTGTCTCCGTTCCGTAACACCAGCAAGGGCTCACTGTGATAGTCAGTCCGACCCCTTCTGCGGCAAATTTTTCAGCAGATTTAATAGCCTCAGTAGTTCCGCCGATACAGGTATCAGCGATCACACTTTCAACGGGCAGTCCATTAGCGTGCCGAAGGTTATCAAATATTAAGCCGGCGACTGCTTGCGCCATAGCCATCGTCTGGCCCTCCAGTGACTCTCTAATCCCTCCCCTTCGGCCATCAATAGCCGGGCGAATGCCTACCTTCGGCATCCTACCGGATAACCTATCTTCATGCACATCCATTATTTTTGCTTTCATAGCGGGATACCATCCTCCAGCAAATTTGACCCTGTCGTCAGTGAAGGCTTGTTAAATTACTCTCTTAAACTACGCAGGAGCTTCATCACATCGTTCTCACCATGGCCGAAATAGCCGGTCAGACGTTTGTATTCGGCATAAAGTTTATTATAGATCTCTACATTACCCGCGATCGGACGATATACTTGTTGAACAGGCGCAGTCACGGAAACAACCGCCTCAGCATGGGAGTCATAACCACCTTTCCCCTTGCCCGCTGATATTGCACCCAGAATTGCAGCTCCAAGAGCAGAAGCATGCTGTTCTGTAGTCACTGTAATATCACGGCCGATCACATCTGCATAGACCTGCATAACAAACTGGTTTTTAGTAAGACCGCCTCCTGCCATTATCTCCCTGACCGGCACTCCCGACTGGATAAAGTTTTCGATGATGATCCTGGCGCCAAAAGCTGTAGATTCCACAATAGCCCGATAAACATCTTCCGGCTTGGTTGTAAGCGTATAGCCGATCAACATTCCACTCAAACTGGCATCCGAGGGGATAGAGCGGTTGCCATTCCACCAGTCAAGCGCCAGCAGTCCACTCTGCCCCGGCCTCAATATCGAGGCTTTCGCTGACATCAGATCATGAATAGATTTGCCACTGCGTGCGGCTTCATCCTGGTATTCCGGCGGTATATGGTTTTTAACAAACCAGGCGAATGCATCGCCAACGGCTGCCTGGCCTGCTTCGTAACCAAAGAGTCCGGGTACGATGCCATCTTCCACAACGCCGGATATGCCCGGCACCAGAACCTCTCGCTCGGACGTCAGCATATGGCATGTGGACGTTCCCATGATCATGAACATGGTGGCCGGTTTCGCTAACCTGCAGCCCAATACCGCACTATGGGCATCAATAATCGCGGATGCTACGGATATTCCACACGGCAATCCAAGCCGTTTACTCCATTTTGCATTAAGGTTGCCGGCCGGGTTTCCGGGCACTAATATCGGACCGGCCATTTTATGCGTGTAAAGGTCGATCAGCGCCGGATGCAGGGCGGATAAAAATTCCGGTGACGGAAATCCGTCCTGCTTGTTCCAGGTCGCTTTGTATCCAGCGCCGCAGCTATTGCGGACCATGCCCCCGGTCAGTTGCCATACGATCCAATCACCGCCTTCTACGATACGTTCAGCATCCTGGTAAATTAAAGGGGACTCCTCCAACATCTGTAACGCTTTAGGCAGAACCCATTCTGAGCAAATTGCGCCGCCATAACGCTTTAACCATAACTCGTCTCTTTCTGTAGCTAATCGGTTAATACGCTCGCATTGAGACCAGGCAGCATGATGCTTCCACAACTTGGCCCAAGCATGGGGTTCTTCACGATATGTATCCAGGTAGCATAAGGGGGTGCCATCAGCCGTGGTGGGCAAAATTGTACAGGCTGTAAAGTCAACCCCTATACCAATGACCGATTCGGGATCAATTTTGCTATGCCGGATCACCCCCCTGGCAGTTTCCTCCATTGCTTCCAGCCAGTCGGAAGGATCCTGCAATGCCCAGTCTGGGGGCAGCGGTTTCCCGCTGCCGGGTAAAGACCTGTCTATCACCCCATGTGGATAGGCATATGCTGTCGTAGCTATGATCTGAGCTGTTTCCACGTCCAGCAATAAAGCACGCGCAGACTCCGTACCGAAATCAAATCCTACGGAATATCTCTTCATGCACTGCCTCGCCTGCTGCACCGGTAATACATGTAGTTTACTACTATATTGATTAAGCAGCCCCCGCCTTTTCTATTTCAGCCCGTTCCCGTAGCTGGTTGCGCAATTCCTGAAGATCTTTGGGAGCCAGGTATGCTGAAATAGATATGAATATAAAGCACGCGCTCCAGGCAACAATGCATATAAGTAAAATAGCATCTCTCAAGGATGAGTTTACGGCTATAATACCGGCAATGAGGGGAGCTGTTGAAGAACCCACCTGTTCGAAAAAGTTCTGCAGAGCATTGGCTGTGCTGCGCACTTCCGGCAGTGTCATGTCATAGACGGTAGTTATCACATTAGGTGAGGCCATAGGCATAAATAGGCAAGTTAGGGCCAGCAAAGAACCGAAAAGGAGCGGATCGCTGTTGGGTACATTGATCGTCAGCACCATCAATACTAATGCGATGATAATACCCGCCGCGCTGACCAGCAGCCGGCCTCTCTGATTGCGTTTAAAGAAATAATCACCCAGCAATCCTCCTATGGGAAAGCCTGCAGCAAGCACCAGCACGGCCACGACCATGATAATAAGCACTGTGTTAGGGTCGTAACCCCTCTCTGTCTGCAGGTATCGGAAGAACCAGAAGGTTATTACCTGCCAGGGGAAAACACCCGCAAAGCAATTAAGGAACAGGAAGATGAGGGACCTTTTTTTGAACAATCCTAAAGCGGTTTTCCAGTTGAACTTATAGTCGCCTTTCTGATCGATGCCCTGTAGCTCAGGCTCTGTGCTGCCTCTCTGTGGCTCCTTGACGCCGAAGAATATAATGATGGCCAGGACAAAGCCTACTGCGCCTGTTACATAAAAAACGCCTCTCCAACCAATAACCCCACCCAGAACTAATGCCAGCACCATGCCGACCAAATACCCCAGCGGCTGGGCAATCTGCAGAAATCCCATGATCTTACCACGGACTTTTGGCTCAAAATAGTCATTGGTTACATTGTATAAGCCCGGATAGCTTGAATCTGCAATTCCAGTTGATGACCGAGTCAACACAAAAGCCGGAAATGTGCGTACTGTTGCGCTCAGCCAGGTTGTGGCGCCCCATATCAATGCGGCGAGTGCCAACAGCTTGGTCCGTGCAAAACGGTCATACAGGTAACCCCACACCGGATACAGCACGGCAGCAACGATCAGTGCAGCGGAAAAAACCAGCCCCATCTGCGCTTCATTGATTTTAAACTCGTCCATTATGGGAGTGGTCAGCGGGCCGATTACTAACCGCTCGGTCTGTTGAAAGAGAATAAAAGCAAAGAACGTTCCGAATACGAACCACGGATACTTAGATTTATTCATCTATTCTCCGTCCTCGACAGGCATTTTGAGATCTCCATGTACTACCTCCCAGTCAAATTTAGATTTAAGCTTTAAAGAGTGATCAAAGTCGAATAATTTGCCATCCCTTTTCTTTCACTTTCGTAAAATGATTGCGGCTATTCCTCTCTCTGATCAGTGCCAACTTCTGCCAATGAAGAACATTGAAAATAATCTAAACCATTAGTTACTTTGCTGTAAACTGCGAGTGGAGAAAAGTGTGCCGGCTATCTTCGAATGCTGTGATTATTAATGACCTTTGACCAGTTATTATAACTAGTCGTCATGACCGGTTGAATCATATGATATATAATATTCGTAGCGGAGGTGGTTAACCATGGGATACATCTATTCTTTTCACGATAATTGCGAAGATAAGACACTGTTGGGCAACAAGGGCGCCAACCTTGTAACTATGGCCCGGATCGGATTGCCGGTCCCCCCCGGATTTGTGGTATCCGTCCAGGGCTACAATGAATATAAGAAGACGGGCCGCCTATCGGATAAGGAGATAGCCCAGGCCGTTACCGCCCTGGAGAAAGAAGCGGGCGCCAAGCTCGGCAAGGGCCTTCAGGTTTCCGTCCGCTCATCGGCGCCGGTCTCCATGCCCGGCATGATGGACACTGTCCTAAACATAAACGGGATGTCCGAGATGAGGGCGGCCATCAGGCGCATTTTCGAGTCCTGGGATAACATCAGGGCTATCGAATACCGCCGCCTTAACAGTATCCCTTCCGACATCGGTACGGCAGCCATAGTACAGGCCATGGTCTTCGGAAATAAAGATGCCAAATCAGGCACCGGTGTGGTATTCAGCCGTAATCCGAGCACGGGAGAGCACGGGCTCTTCGGCGAGTACATCCAGCGCGCACAGGGCGAGGCCATTGTATCGGGATCCACAACACCCGTACCTGTATCCGAGCTGAAATCCATCCTGCCCAAAATGTACCGCGAGCTGGAGCAGAAGGTCGCCCTGCTCGAATCGCATTTCCGCGATATGCAGGACGTCGAGTTCACTATCGAATCGGAGAAGCTGTATATCCTGCAAACCCGCTCAGGGAAAAGGAGCGGCCAGGCCGCGGTGAAAGTGGCTGTGGACATGGTGCATGAGGATCTCATAACCGTAGAGGAAGCCATATTACGCATAAAAGCCGATGATCTGCGTGCGCTGCTGCACAAGCATATTAAATCGGATCAGCGGCATCAGTGTTTAACCAGCGGGCTGGCGGCTGCACCCGGCGCCATCTCGGGGCGTGTCGTGTTCACAGTAGATGACGCTTTGCTACTCTCAAAGAAGAGTGTACCCTCCATCCTTGTAAGGCCGGAGACCAGCCCGGACGACATACAGGGCATAGCGGCTGCCGATGGCGTGCTCACTTCCCGGGGCGGGCTGACCTCCCACGCAGCCATTGTGACCAGGGCGATGGGCAAGCCCTGCGTCTGCGGCGCTGAAGATATCGAGATCGATCCCGGGAAGAAAACCTTTACCTGCAAAGGAAAGACCGTCAAACAGGGAGATACCATCACAATAGACGGCACGGCGGGCGCAGTTTATATCGGTACCGTTCCCCTCGAAGAAGGACTCATGATAAAGGAGTTCAGCGAGCTTCTCACCTGGCTGGACGGCGCCAAGCGGCTGGGAGTCAGAGCCAATGCAGATACCCCGGACATGGTGGCGCAGGCCATTAAACTGGGGGCTGAAGGCATCGGGCTCTGCCGCACGGAGAGGCAGTTCAATGGTCCCGAGCGGCTCTCCGCCATCAGGGAGTATATCCTGGCCGAAACTCCTGCTCAGAAAGCCAAAGCGTTACAGCACCTCAGCAAGCTGCAAAAAGAGGATTTCCAGGTACTCTTCAAGGAATTAAAAGGGCTCCCCATCATCATCAGGCTCCTCGACCTTCCGCTTCACGAGTTTCTGCCATCTGAAACAGAGACCACGGACGCCAGGACCAAACAGCGTATAGCGGAGCTTAAGGAGATAAATCCGATGCTGGGACACAGGGGCGTGCGTGTGGCGGTTACCAATCCAGAGATATACAGGATGCAGGTTGAGGCTGTCGAGGCAGCCAAGAAAGAGGTCCCGGCCGACGTATCGATCATGATCCCACAGGTGATCACTTCACAGGAACTGATCATGATAAAGAAGAGCTGCACCGAGGGTTCGACCCTCAAGGTTGGGACCATGATGGAGACCGTCCGCGCCTGCATGAGGGCGGGAAGGCTGGCCGAGGTTGCGGACTTTCTCTCCTTCGGCACCAATGACCTTACGCAAGCGGTATATTCGTTCAGCCGCGAGGACGCCGAAAAGAAGTTCCTCTCCGCCTACCTCGAGATCGGCATACTTGAAGACAATCCTTTTGAAATCATCGATATTAAGGGTGTCGGCCGTCTGATGGAGACCGCTATTTTCTGGGCGCGCCGCGCGAAGAAGGATATTCCCATTGGCGTTTGCGGGGAACAGGCCGGAGAGCCGACCTCCATTAAATTTTTCCATGCAATCAACGTGGATTACGTGAGCTGTAGTCCGTTCAGGGTGCCTATCGCCAAGCTCACCGCCGCCCAGGCCGCCATATCGCAGAAAGATACTGCTGAAGCAGTGCTGTAAGAGTCGCTGATCGGTGTCCTTTAAGGACACACCTATTCGGGATTAATTCTGCCTTCAGAAAGGGCCTGCTTGAATATCCTGATGGACTCCGCCACACCATCGGCGAGCGGAGTTACACGCAGGCCACTTAAAAGCTTGATAAGAGGCGCATTATCGATCTCGGACGGAAAAGGAAGGGGTTTGTCTTCGTATGTAATGGCTCCCTTTGACCGGGGCTCCGCTGCCTCTACAGCATTTATTACAGCCTGCATGCCGACGGTTTCCCCTCCCAGGTTAAATACTTCGGCCCCCTTGAAGTCCACCCTGGCTGCATCGATATACGCCCTGGCCGTATCATCAGCATACTGAAATCCGAAGCGTCCCCCGTATGAAATACAGTACGGTTTACCCGCCGCAGCCGCCAGCATGGCCTTGGTAGGCGTCGATGTCATGCCCTGGTCTCTGCCGGGACCGTATACCACATAGGGACGTATCCCTAAGCTGGAAATGCCGTTATCCAGCCAGTAAACGCGTGCCGTTCCTTCATTGGCCTGCTTATAAACACCGTAGTGTGATCTCGGGCTGAGCGGCGCATCATGTTGCAGCGACCCGGCGGGATAATCACCGCCCGGTCCGTAAACGGCCGTGCTGCTGGCATACGCCACGCTGTGGAGGCCACAGCGCGCAGCAGCCTCGAATATATTTACCGTTCCCTGTACGTTCACAGCCGCGCCCAGCGGCGGGTCCGCCTTGCAGAAGGGGAATTGCATTGCGGCCAGGTGGATGATATGCGTGATTTTGTGCCCGGCCAGGATGCGCTCGATGGCATCAAGGTCTGTAATGTCGCCGCCGACGAATTCAACAGCGGACAGCTCCTTTTCGCTCATTATCAGCTTCAAGCGGTGCAATGAGCCCGACCTGACCAGCGCGCACGTGTAAGCGCCATCACGCACCAGGTTGCGCACCGTCCACGCTCCGATGCACCCCGTCGCGCCCGTGACCAGGAACCGTTCCTTCATTTCGCTACCCAACCGCAATCGACCAGGAGATCGCTGCCGGTTATGAACGACGCTGAATCACTGGCGAGAAAATATATGGATTCGGCGATCTCGGACGGATCGGCCCAGCGTTTGAAAGCCTGCTCGGCCTCCCTGAGCTTCTTGACCTCTTCGTAGGATTTCCCTGTTTTAGCAGATTCTATCTTTATATCGCTCCTCAGCATAGGTGTGTCCACAGAGCCGGGGCTGACCGAGTTCACACGTATATTCCATGGGGACAGCTCCCATGCAAGAGCCCTGGTTAGCGCGATTATGGCGCCCTTGGTCGCGCCATAGAGCGCATGGTCTATCTGCCCCACATGGCCCGATACCGAGCCCATATTCACAATAGAGCCGCTATTTTGCTTCTTCATAACAGGTATCACGTATTTGCAGAACAGGAAGATGCCACCCAGGTTTACATCCACAACGCGCTGGTATTCCTCCCAGCGGATCTCCTCCAGGGGACGCACCAGTACAATGCCGGCATTGTTGTTTAGCACGTCGATACGGCCGTGCGTCTTAACTATTTTCTCCACGGAGGAGGCCACATCTTTTTCTCTTGCCACATCGCACTGCCAGAATGAGCAGTCACCTCCGCCGGCCTTAATCTCATCCCTGACCTGATTGCCCCGGTCGGAGACGTCCAGCATAACTACGGCGTAGCCTTTTCGAGAGAACAACCGCGCGACAGCTTCGCCTATTCCGTTGGCGGCGCCCGTGACAACTGCGACCTGTTTGGATTCACTCATCGTTTTATCTCCTGTTGAGTCCCAATATCTTTCGCGCCTGCTTCACATCGGCGATAGGCCGTCCCAGTGACCGCGAGATCGATGCTATCTCCTCTACCAGTTCATGTGTCTTCGCCAGTTTTCCCGACTTCGTGTAGGGGTAATCCTCCGTCCCCACACGTACGTGGTCCCCCTCCAGGATGGCCGCCGCCAGTATCTTCATCTGGTCCTCGTGCATGATGCTCACTACAACTGCGCAGCCCGGCGGCAACAGCCTGCGGCGATAGAGATATTCCTCGATGGTGGGCGGCGACCAGGTGCCCCCCGGCCAGCCGAAAAAGAGCGTGGTTATATAGGGGGGCCTGAGCAGCTTTTTGTTGATCAGATAGTTCAGATTCCAGATGGATCCCGCATGCCATACTTCGAACTCGGGGGCGACGTGATGCTTCGCGCAGAGCTTCGCGTACTTCTCCAGCTCCTGCTTGGAATGCAGCTTGAGGCAGTCGACCTCGGCAAAAGCTTCATCATGATGGTTGAGTATTATGGAGAGCATTTCAGATTTTTCGCTGAGGCAATCAAGGCGGTCTTTTATCTCCAGGCTGGACATGCCGCTCTGGACGATGATATCGCAGGAAGCGCGCACGGCGCGTATGACCTCAACCCACTGCCCTTCGGCGTGCGTGTGCAGCACGGCTGCGCCCCCTTCCAGGCAGCGCCTGGCCTCCCGCGCTATCGCCTGCGGAGTCCGGGGATAGTCCACCGAGGGCTTCAGCCAACATGTATTGGGTGTGGCAACTATGATAAGAGGATCCATTGTATTCTCCTTATGTCAAGTATCCATTTTCACACGAGAGAAGTTTACAAACTGATTATATGTTTATCCAGCGTCGTTATTTTTCGGATTCCCGTCTCCGTGACTACGTAGCAGTCTTCCACGCCGATAAGTACCCTTCCGAAGGATTCCCAGGCCTCGATCTCGAAAACCATGTTCTTTTCAAACGGCCTGTCCAGCACCTGCAGAGGCCCGAAAAGGTGCTGCTCCTCGCACTCCAGCCCGATGCTGTGCCCTATGGCCATGGTCAATCCCTCCGGCTTCAGCTTTTTATAGAAAGCATCCGCCTCCGCATTCAACTGCCTGATGTTCACCCCCGGCTTGACGTTTTTCTCATAGTACTCCTGCAGCACGATGAGACGGTCGATTATCTCCCTGGCTTCTTTGGCCACCGGTCCTATGACGGCGTGACGGTTGACGTCGGAGACATATCCCTTGTACCCCCCCCCCCCCCCCCCCCCCCCCCCCCCCCCCCCCCCCCCCACCGCCCCGCCGCC
>CAYVBI010000037.1:0-1055 GCA_964448985.1 uncultured Dehalococcoidales bacterium | reverse complement strand
ATCGAAACGGCAGATATCACCCTTTCTCACCAAAGTGCCGATGCCCGGCGCCTCGGGATCCGACTCCCCGATGCTCAGCGTAAGGTGATCCCACACCTCGGCGCCTTCCTCGATAATCGTCTTGCGCGCCAGCAGCAGGAAATCATTATCGGTCATGCCTTCTCTGGTCGCTTTAACGCAGGCGGTAATAGCCTTCTCCGTGATCTGCGTGGCTTTTTCGATCAGTTTGATCTCTTCATCGCTCTTGATTAGACGCATCTCCAGCAGAACGTCATCCGCCGTCACGACTTCAGCAGCAGGATTTTTCTGGGCCAGATAGTCGAGCAGGTATTTGGGGGCGAATGATTCGACGCCGATGCGTTTGCCCTCCATCCCCCATTTCTTGATCTTGGCCATGATCGCCCGGACGGTCTCCTTCTGGCCTATAGTACCCTTGTGGTCGGCTATCCACGAGAACTTGTCCACGCTCTGGAACAGGTCCCAGTTGAACAGCGCCGAACCCCCATCCCGACTGATCATTACCACGTTGGGATACTGATTGCTCAGCGCGAACAGGATCGGGTTGGGACTGGCATGCAGTATGGGCATACCACTTGTGTAAAAAACGTTAACGGGAGTGGTCACGATCATCAGGTCCAGGTTGTGCTTGTTGAGCATCTGCTCCATCCGTTTTCGGTTAAACCCAACCGCTTTCACTCGTTTCACCTCCGGCAGATTTTTATTAATAGGGATGTGTTCAGCAAGTTTATGTAAAATGCTCTCGGTCCCCACCCTCTTTTCGATGGCTGCTAATTCTGCACGGGTCACGGCCCTGCCGGTCTGGGCTGACACGTATCCCATCAGTATCGCGGTAATCGCGCTTTTGGCCTGCTCGGGAGTGAAGTCCGGCTCCCTGTTTTCCAGTATACACTGCGCAAAGTACTCGTCTTCGCAGCGCATTGAGATGTTGTAATACGAGGGAAATGGGCCATGCTCTATATCAGGCTCGTACCACTGGTTTTTGTTCTCCCCCATGGCATCGTGGCTGGAATAGATGCGCACGGCTTTCTCCCACA
>CAYVBI010000036.1:0-13522 GCA_964448985.1 uncultured Dehalococcoidales bacterium | reverse complement strand
AATACGATGGCGTCCCTGGGGGGATTCGAACCCACGACCCGCTGCTTAGAAGGCAATTGCTAGCAGTCAGCTTTGAGACAATGAGGTCGCATAGCTGATCAACTGATAGTGGATTGGTCAAGGCATCTGCTCTTTTTTTCATAATTTACTTTTAGTTCCTCCTACCTAGCATTATAGCATCAGTTTGATTTACACAACCAGGAAATTGCGGCTACCAATTGAGACTAAGATAGCATAATCGATATATCGAATATATTACTTTGGTAATATTTTTGTACCCCGATTATCTTCAGTAAAAAAGCCGGCTGAAAGCGTTTCATCCCAATATCCAAGCTCCTCATATTGGCAGTTGATGGGTTTGCAAGCAAATGGTAAGATATTGTCTGTTCTAGCATATGTAAACATTGATTCTGAGATTCGATATGATAATGAAGGGCAACAAGAAAACACCGTTTATAACTATTGAAGGGACCGATGGTTCTGGTATCAGTACGCAAGCTGAACTTCTAGAAAGGAGTCTTAGGGAAGAAGGATGGGAGGTCTATCTTACTAAGGAGCCGACTGATGGACCCGCTGGAGCAATGATTCGTTTAGAACTCGCCGGTAGGCTGATACATCTTAAGGATGCGGTTGTAACACCAATTGCAGAAGCGCAAAAGTTAGCGCTGCTATTTGCTGCAGATAGGATTGATCATATTTATAATAAGATTGTGCCCAGATTAGATATGGGAGTTGTTGTCATTTCTGATCGCTACTATCTTTCATCATTAGCTTTTCAAGGGCTTGACATAGAGAATTTTAATTGGATATATGAGCTCAACTCGAAATGTATCAAGCCTGATCTTACCATTTTCTTGGATGTGGATGCCAAATTATGTATTAAAAGAATGCAGCGTAGACGATGGCATGTAGAGCTCTTTGAGGAAGTAAAAAAATTGGAGGGAGTAAGAGCTAGTTATCTTAAAGCCATAGACTTCCTTTCAAGCAAAGGTGAGAAGATTGTAGTTGTTAATGGAAATCAACCTATAAAAGAAGTACACAATGAGATTATGCGCGCGGTCAAAAAAGCCTTGGCGCAGAACAGAACTGCTACATCTAGCGGAAATGTAGTTCCACAATTGACTTTTGACGGGATCCGAAGTTAACTATTTTGAACTTGTTTGTGCGGAATAGATGAATGGCCGATAGGACTTTAGTAGATAGTGAATTGCTAGCGCTTGCGAATAAGCTCTTGGAGCCATTTGAGCCGAACGGGGTGAAAGGGTCGTCATATGACATTCGAGTCGGGTCAGCTGCCATCCAAAACGTCGATGGAAAGAGCCAATCAATAGCTCTTGGGCAACCTCCGTTGCAGGATTGCGTTTCAATTCCGCCTGGTTCTTCTTGCCTAATCCAGAGTTTAGAAAAAATTCATATCTCGAATACAATGAAAGGTCGCCTTTCATTGAGAGCCTTCCATGCTAAGAGACTGATTTTCTTTGCGGGAGGTATCATTGATCCAGGTTACGACGACTACCTCTTTTTGCCTATAGTTAACCTTGGTGACGTGCCTATCGAACTAAAATACGGAGACGCCTTAGTTACAGCCGAGTTTATTGAGTTGGATAAGGCAGCACGATCCTATAAACGCCCAGCTGTTACGCCAAATCCCACGACAGAAAATATTGTTTTACTTGATCGAGTAAAACTCTCTAAGGAAGTAAGAGCACACGATGAAATCATACAGAAAATATTGAAGAGATTGGAATCTAATGAGTTGATGACAAATGCTAGTCAAAGGATACTTGATTTTGTTGTACTTGCTGCCGTAGCCGCTGGCTCGATTGCAGCCGTTATTATTCTAGTTCCGAACCTGCAACCGCCATGGAACTACATAGTCGTCTTTACTGGTATCATAGCTGGCATATTGTCAATATGGTTTCTTATCAGATCGACTCACCGACAATCTCAGAAGTGATATAGTAAGCAATATGTCGATTAGAGGCTATTAAAAAAAGACATGCTTATAAACAAACTGGTCAAGGAAGCGTGGGGCAAAGGGGACAAGGGTTTACTCACGAGATCGCTGTTTACAAAGACTGTACAAGATGCAAAACGATTCTTCTCCAAAAGAATCGAGAGTCTTTCTCAGACTGACCTGATTAATTTATTGACAGACTATCTGAGGATAAGCGGTTATGCTGCGGAAAGGTTCGATACTGCCACGGAAATGTCATTTGTAACGAGTTCGTTTGTCACCGCAGACAAGGTTGGTTCAATTGGCTATGGCGCCGCTGCACTTATGTGGACTGATGCTCATTTGGAATACCTTGAAAAGCATTTCCCAACGGCAGACTATTATCATGTTTTTGCAGTGAAGGCGTTGCCGAAAAAAACTAAGAGAAAAGTCAAAATTGTTACTGTTAATGGCGTCTTAAGAGTTCTGATGTACGTGTTCATATTTGAGTACTTCTTTGAAGAATACTTCCATAGCATTTTGGCCATGCCTGGTTTTAGGGATTATATGTATGACTACATAGAGAAAGACCTCGGTCTTACTGCTGAACAAATCGATACTCTATCAGCAGGATTTGAAAAACAGAAGCTACTGCCGAAACAATAGCCCGTCAATTATTACAACCTTGCTAATATTCTGGCCCTATCCGTGCCATGCTTTTAACCCCCCATCAACCTTTTTACCATCATTATCTATATTTATAATTCTTCTATTATGCGGGAAAGCGGGAGTGGGAAACCAGGATAACTAATATGCATCATACCACCACCAAGGTATTATAAATATTACGCCCGTCACGGCCAGATATGGGAGCACGTTGTGACAGGTTGTGTGACGGGTTTGGACACCGGAAAACAACTTGTCACGCGGTTATGAAGCTGATTGTGACAAGTGTGAAGGGTTATCGGGGGATGCAGAACCAGTTAGCTGAAGGCTGTACTGACACTGAACGCAAATCCAACGCCGGGCCAAGTCTCGAGCGTGCAAGTAATCCCTGTATGTGGCTTGCCTAGTTTTGAGATAGATACTATACTCCCATGATCGAGACCACCACCAGGTAGGAGGATGCCCAGCCAGCAAAACCCCGATTCAATTACTGAAGGTTTCCGTTATCAGGAAGCGCGTCGATTTTTCAGCGGCATTACAGCGGCACAAACCTGTTGATTGATCGTAGCCCCTGTCTTGAAGACTGAGGGCATGAGATAACGGTCACTCATTTCAATGTGCATAGATAGAAGTATAATTGCGCATGGGTAATGTCATGTATCACGATGGGCTGCGTCTCCCACAACACGACTTAAGCCTCTTCCCGCTTCCACAGGGGCAGTAACAATTTCTGCTAAATGTGAGCGCTTCAGCCTGGCTTTCCCATTGATCCCACTGGTCTTTATCTCTTAAGGCAGCTTCCATATCAACTTGTCCATTCTTAAAGTGTCTTTCTTTAAATAGATGCCTATGGTGCCCCAACCACAGCCATCTCAATGTGGCATCATTAATTACGAGGAGCTTTCGTTTATTTTCTATAAGCTGCCCCTTATAGACTCGTTTCATATCCGGCAAGAATAGGATATTAACCTCACCATCTATCTTGGGTGTAATATCAATCATTTCGTAAAAAGGCGATACCCAAACAGCATGAAATTCAGCTTCCAAGAATAACTGCTTTGATCCCGCCCAGATAATCCAGCCGTATTGAATAGAACCCCCACCCCTGCTGACAAAATTTGATACAGAACCAAAGCACGAATTAATTGCAGCCGTGGGGTCTGGCCTAACTGGAACATAGATTGGTGGCTGGGCAGAGTCAATATCTGCACAGAATACCTTGATAGCCTCGGAAACTGTCTTTGGTGTAGTCGAATTCAATATCATTTGATCTGAGGTAGCTTGTTCTTCTTGGGCCAATTAGTGAACGGGAAGGCAGCAACGGCTAGAAGTATCGCTAGTCCAACAATATAGAAAATATAGAACCAACAGATATCTATCTGCTTGCTAGCTTCTTTGGTAGCAATGCTAGCCAACAGTAAAACTAAAATACATGAGTAGTTAAGAATAAGACATTCAATGTAGGCTGTTTTCCAGACAGAAGTCTTGGTAACGGATATGAATTTAGCAACGAAATTAAACCTCACGGGCAAATAGACTACTACACAGAGAAACACCGAAAATAACAAAACCAAAATACTCAGCCCAGCAAAGAACCAAATGTCCCATGTAGATGCGTCGGGTAGTCTGGATAAGAATACGTAAAATAACAACAGACTTAGAATGGTTAAGATCGGTATTTGCAGTGATAGTTCATGCCGTCCGCTTTCTAACTGGTCTTTAGGATATGTCAATATTCCTTTCTTTCGACCCGTCGCTATTAATATAGCATCATTTGCGGTAGTCATTTTATTATTAACGTTCTCATTAATGAGTAGATTAATTGGCATTGAAGTTTGCAATGTAGATTCCTTTGTATATTGCATCTCAATCTCAATGATAAGATCATTAACTGCCTTATTAGTTCTATCATCCAAATACAAATCATTTTGAATCTTGCAATTTCGGAGATTGTTAACTTGCGGTTCAACTAGATGCCAATCCTGAATCTGGCTTAATGATCGCTCCAGTTTCTGTATATGAGACGACACTTCTTGATAACGTGGAAGTAATTTATCCTTCCAGTCAAGCTCCCTTTGTATTCGGATCTGCGTATACCAAGCAATAAAGCCCAATATAGCAACTACTACTGCACTTACGCAAGTAGGCCAAAACCAGGGTTGATCCATTAATATCATATCAGCCTCCCTATCTAATCATCAGCTTCATTTGCTGCGACATCTTCTACGCTAACATCGCCGATATCGCTGGCATCTTCATCCGCTACTATATCCTGTTTTGAGTTCTTCCAATTACGGTATCTCTCGATGATTGCTTCAGTGGTATGAGATACCCTTATCTCCTTTCCGGGATTAAACGGATCAAATCCTTTTAGAGTATCGGGGGAAACATATGCTAACCGTTTGGCATCATCGCGCAGTTTAATTGTCCCTGTAGCTTTGACAATACAGACGGTATGATGATCTTGAAACTTACCTTTTCCAGAGAATGAGGGATGTTCAGGCCCAAGGTGATTAAAGATGATCTTAGCTTCGTATGGTCGTAGGCTGGTTTCTTCTGTCAATTCCCGTAATGCTGCAACGAATCTACTCTCACCACTATTCGCACCGCCACCTGGCAACATATATTTACCATGATTACCTGCAACAACTAAAATCCCGCTGGGAGTTTCGAGTATAGCTGTACCCCTTCTTCTATATTTAATATTGCTCATACAACTACCTCCCCGATTGTTGATAATATCTCCCAGAATAGAAACGCCAATATTCTATCGTATTCGCATAACTAGAACAACGCAAAGAAGTCTTCTAGCTAAACCTAACCCTAATTTATCTCAAAAGTCCAATGTGAAATTATATATATGCCATCGATAGATACCTTTCTGCTTGCCCGAGACTGTTGACACGCATATTATATCGGACTAAAATCTCGATGGATTGTGAAAGTATTCAAATTGTTGTTAGACAAAATAATAGTCCCGATAATAGTAGCGATCTCAATATCAATCGTTACCAGCATTGGTTCTAAAATATTTACTGGCAATTGGTGGGAATGGTTTGCGAGTGTGCCCATGATAGTTTGGGTTGCTCTAATAGTCATATTCATCATCTGGATTATAGTTATTGTTATTCGCAATCGAATTAAGCATCTACATGGAGATGGACACTCTCCGATAACTATACTTTCGATACCATATGGTGAGTGGCAAGATATCGGCAAAATCACATATGCTGGTGTTATTTGGATTGTCCGTGCTCCTAAACCTTCGTGGTACGAACTTGATCCAGAACCCGTCTCTGCATATGACCTGGACTTACAAACGCCCCCCAGATGTCCGAAATGTGAAACCGAGATTGAACAAACTAGAAGTTTCTGGGGAGGTTATATCTGGAAATGTGTAGGGTGTGGTTTCAAGAAACGTAATAGCGAAAGATATATTAAAGAAAAAGAGAGAGCAGAGAAGATAGCGAGAAGAAGCTATGAAATACAATTGTCGAAATCAAAGCGCATCCAATAAACCAGGCAAGGATCACTAACTGTGCCATTGGATTCAATTGCTGCTTTTGTCTTTTAATTTTTGCAGGTACTCATGAGCTTCCTTAAAAGTATTTTCTTGCACCTGGACAATATCCAGCATGGTACTAAAATCACTGATACAACCAATCACCACCACGATAGTTAACCATAAAGGAATCACTAAAAAAGACGAATATAATGGCTCCGGTATAAGACCACCAGCCCCCATAACCGCAAGCCCTAAAGATAAAATAACGGTCATAGCGCAAACGGCAATTAGACGAGGTATAGTAGAGATCCCACTAATATAATTGTGGGATGCCCAAAGAAACCAAAACTGAAGTACCACTTTACCAACTGAATTGTTTGCATCACGCAGATGCATCTGAAATGAGCTTAGATGTTGGATATTTCCAAAGTCTATTTGGCATCCTTTTTTAAACTCAACTTGAGCCCAATCTTGGAAAATACGGGCAGTTTGTTTTACATTATCCATATCTATTTGCTCACCAGGCCTATATCGATTAACCACATCATAAATGTGACACAGATGTCTTGAAATTTCAGGATAATGGGCCGCAGAGGTTTCAATCTGTTTTCTTAATTTAGCTTCTTCTACAACGAAAATAGTAATTAAATTTGGTTAATATTAAAAGTATTATGGTGATATGTTAAACTTATAAGATGGCAACATTTTGGATTCCTCAAGGACAAATCGCACGCTTCGATAAGATGGTACTCCAAACTTATAAATGCGCTCAATGTGCATCAACAATGATGAGACCCATAGCTTTTGTGCGAGGAAAAGATCACAGTGCATTTCTATTTGAGTGTGTTGATTGTTATAAACATGCTCCCTTTGTGTTTTCCCAGAAAAGAACGTCTACTCCTGATGTGATAATTAACATCGTGGAAAAAGTCGGAGACTTAAATAAACAGATTAATCGAGAATCCTCTCATGGGGAATGTCCAAAATGCGGACTTGGTAAATATAGTTCTATTGATGCTATTAAAAGCAATAGAATGGCTTTGGATTTAGTCGAATGTTGCAGCTGTCATTTTGCAGTACCAATAATCTCCATAGTGCGCAGCACACTTTTTGCCTACAGTCATGATATACAATTAGCTAAAAGTGTCTCGAAGGAATACCCTGAAATATCGTTAGTATTTTGTGTTTCTGCACTGGAAACTTACTTTAGACAACTTTTTCAGCACCACAGCGAAGTCAATGCATATCTAGTGGAAAAAAGACGTATCCATTTCCAGAGTTTAGACGAGACAAAAACAATAATCAAAAAGGAATTTGGGGTGGATATAGTGAAACTTATCGAGAAGGACTGGGCCTATTTAAATGAAAGTTTCCATAAACGACATTTTATAATTCATAATGCTTCCTACGATCAAGTTGGTAAGAAAATACAAGTGTCCGAGCAGCAGATCAAAAGATTGATTTCGGTAGTAGATGAGTTAGTATATAAAACCGAGATGACCTTATTCGATAATAATGTCAGTATATAATTGGGAGTCCTTAATCAATATTCTGCTAGATTAAAAAGACAATTGTAAATGGACTGACAATAGGATGAATAATATCGAATTGTACTAAGGAGATGAAGAAAATATGGTATGTAGCATTTGCCGTGCTGGCGATCATACAGCTCGCAATTGTCCAAGCAAAAAGAAGTGTTCGAAGTGTGGTAACTTGGGCCACAATGCCCAGACATGTCACTACGCCAGAAGATGTAGCATATGTAAAAGCTACGCGCATGATGCACGCAGCTGCCCTAAAAGAAAATAGGCTTATTCATATTGTGCATTCATTGACAATACCGGTAGAAACTGCCACGTGTTATCATGTGCCTGCTTTCGTTCACTCGAATAAGGAGGTACGGCATGTTTGGTTTAAATAAACGGGAGATACAGCGCACAATAGAATTTAGGGCATTGCGTTTAACCAGAAGCCCCGAACTAGAAAACATCGCCAGTCGGATAGCCGAAGGTGTGGCTAAGACTATGGAAGAAAACAACAAAAAAATGACGACACAAATTAAAGACGAAATTAGAAGGAAAACAAGATAATTATATTCCCGTAAATCTTATGATCCCTGATTCTCATGTAAAGTACCACTTCTGAGTTTCCCAACTTCTTCAAGGACTCTAAGGCCAGCCGTTACCAATTGTATTCTCTGCTCATGCAACTGATCCAAATAATTGTTGATAATCTTCCACTCACCCATTGCTATCATATCAGGATGGATTGGCTGCTTTTCCAACAGAGAAACATGTTCTCTAATATGCTCAATAAACATGGTTACTAACTCGACCAGTCCAGTAAAGCTGCCAGATACCTGCTGAATATATTGGCCATTTGCCTGAGATACTTCCAAATCTGCTCTAATATTATCAATTTCATCATATTCGTATCTGCTGCTTACTGTATCACGTCTTTCCCCTAAAATCGCTTTTTCTCGGCAACATCCTATAATGTCCTTTGCCCATTGACTAATCTCGATTAATACCCTTTCCTGCCTATCCCGATTTTCGCGTTCAAGATTTTCCTTCCTAAGTTTTTGTGATTGTTGGATGCTTAAAGCAGAAAATATTGTGGCAAAAACAGCAGCTATGCCTAGTATGATAGTCCTAATTTCCGGTGATTCAACAAATATTGCAAGTACGCCTCCCAAAGCGACGGCAATCCCTAATGTCCATACATTCCGTTTCTTTTGTTTTCTCCCAATACTAATTAAAATCAAACCAATTAATGATAGAAGGAAACTAAATATCATTCTGCTTACACTTAAGTTATCAAAGATAGATAGGGTTGGTGATGGTTGACCAGAAGCAAGCTGAGACGGCGAAGTAGCGTTGGTAGTGCACGCAGGTGTTTGCTGAGTAATTAAAGATGCTGGTGGTTGTGGAGATTTCGCTGGATTGGCACATGCTGTAAGAGTAAGTAATACACCGATAAGTAGATTTACTATTATTCGAGTCATCATCATTTCATTTACTTCTGCAATACACGTTTCTAGCACGGATTCTAATATTCTTACTCGGATATTGTCAAAAGTATAGAACCTAATGTTTATTCATTTTTTTCTCCTATATCGGTCTCCCACAATGACCCGAAAGGGCGTAGGTGACTCAAAGCCCTAGAATGCGAAGCTATGAGAAGTGGAGAAGCTCGATTTATTGATACCTCCATAATAAACCATTAGTAAGTATAGTAAATACAACGTATGTTATAGCTGAGGAATGCTATAATGGTATCAGTGGTATCAATGGTATCAAGCGCTTAGATCAGGCACATATGATCAATAAGGCCGATGAAATAAGGAAGCTCTTAAAGCAGGGCAAGACTACTCGTTACATCGCTCAGAAACTCAGAGTGAGCCTGCGGGATGTCCACAGGGTTAGAGAACAAGAAAACATTGATATTGGAGCGTTAGAACGACAAGAAGCACGCACCAAAAATAACATCGCGGCGCTTGGTAATGTTATTGCCAAGAAGCGCGACGTTGTAGCTGAGCTGGAAAAACAGATTAATGATTTACGGAAGGCCAGTGCAAGTCTTGAAGCTGCAATAAAGCGCAAAGAGACTGAGGTTAAATACGTGCGACAAACGGTGGAACCTATTTACTTTCCTCAGAACTATGGCGAGGTTAAGAAGAACCTTGAGACATTAAGCTCGAATCAGCTGCGCTCTCTAACTCAAGTAATAACTGATGTCATTAATGATCAAGCGGCTAGCGCTATTCAGGATGCGCGCTCTAGAATGCGAAAAGATACTCAGAATAGTATTAATCGTACGCGTAGAAGCCTGCGATTATAAAAATATTTTGAACCTTTTTCAGGTGCCGGCCGTCCATTGGGAGTCTCACAATGCAACGCAAATGTGTAGAATGTGGCTCTAACCTTCGAGAAGGCAACCCCGGACCGTTGTGCGCTCCCTGCCAGGAGAAAAGGCTGAAGAATGTGGAAGATACTGAGCGGCGTCATTATACCGTAGAAGATTTGAGATACATACTGAATTTGGAGAGCGAAGAGTCTGTCAAACGACTTGGACGCAAGGGGATTATACCTGGGCGGATGCCTGGAATTAAGAAACATCTATATTTGAAGGACGCTGTTGACGACTGGATAAAAGCTGAGAATAAGCTGGTAAGGAAGCCCACCAGCCCTATACAAGATGAGGCTTACGCGTTATGCATTATGAGCGACCATACTTGGATGCGGGATGAAAGATTTGAGGGCCAGGCCTATCAAACCATGGAATCACCCAGCGAGATCAGTGATAGACGGGGCATCGTTATGTCCTATAAAAGAGCCTGTTACTTTTGCGGGCATATAGAAGTCGTTCCTTTTTTCTGAAGCGACTGAGCTTCATATCAAAAGCTGATATGCTTCGTCAGACCTTGAACCAGAATTAAGTCAACTATCCTTTCAATCTGTCAGCCACCCCAAAGCGCAGATGTTGCGCTCTGACATCGGAGTCCGCAAGATTGGAATAGTGGCGCGTCATGGTCAGCGAAGTGTGTCCGAGCTTCTTCTGTAGGCTGAATGGGTCGCCACCGTTACGCAGGTAGATTACAGCGCTAGTGTGCCTCAGTTTGTGCGGATAACAGCGTTTGAAGCCGGCGCTCCTGCCATAGCCACTGATGAGCTTTTCCATGCGTTCTGCATTTAGAGGCCTGCCGTCGGCGCGCAGCCAGAAATTTTCGGTGCCAACAGGCTCCGCTCTGTGCTTTAGCTTGTATTTAAATAGTACCTTGGCCACTTTATGCCCAAAGGGCACAAAGCGCTCCTTGCTGCCTTTTCCCATTACTTTGAGATAGCCGTTCTCAAAGTCGACGTCATCAAGCTTTAACTCGGCCAGCTCGCTTATTCTCATGGCAGTATCAACCAATGTCAGGATGATGGCATAGTCCCTGAACCCCTGGTTGCTTTGTTTGTTAGGTTGACATAAAAGTTTATCTAAATCATTGGCTGAGAAGGTGGGCACTACCTTTTGCGGAACCTTGGGCAGCCTAATCTTCTCCATCGGATTGAACTCAATAAAGCCTTCCCGGTGGAGAAAGCCGAAGAATGCGCGTATGGCGCGGCAGTAGGTTTCAATCGACTGAATTGAAATTGTAGTTTGCTGCGGTTTGTTGAAGGGATGATCAGCGAATTTCTGGCGATCCTTAAGTGCTATGATGAACCTTCGCAGGTCGTTACCGGTGATTTCCGCTATGCACTGGTGCTCGCTGCCGAGGAAGATGCTGAAGTATCCGAGGCTGGACGTTATCCACCTGACGGTCTTAGGGCTTTTACCTTCGGCCTGGGCGAAGATACGGTAGGCTGCCAGAGCGTCAGATAGGGTAGTCACGTTATAACCCTCATGCTGACAGCTTAGACGATTCCGGGAAGGGTGACTACGACTTTGCGCTACTTTGCCTGTTGTGGGAAAAGCAGCTGCTCCCTGTAGATACGATGGCGTCCCTGGGGGGATTCGAACCCACGACCCGCTGCTTAGAAGGCAGCCGCTCTGTCCGCTGAGCTACAGGGACGTATACCGAGTTTAACACAGGAAAATGAGCGGCATCAACAGCCGGTAGAAGAGGGTTGGGGTTTTGGGGCCTCACCGGCAGCCGGCTTGGTCTGTTCGGTCTGCCCGGCAACGGTCACCTCTTTGGTTGTCTCCGGCACCCTGGCCGGCAACTGCTGCGCGTCCGAGGGTTTCCTGCTGTCGGTGACATAAAACCCCGACCCCTTAAAGATAATGGGAACCGGCACAAAGCGGCGTTTGGCTTCGCTTTTACACTTGGGGCAGGCGGCCACGCCCTCGTCGTTGAATCCCTGCCTGATCTCAAAATTGGTGTTGCATTTTGAGCAGCAGTATTGATATATCGGCATCGGTCCCTCCGGGAACTGTAATCAATCTAAAAATTAGCACTCAAATATCCTGAGTGCTAATTAGATATTGTAGTTATCTTTGCTGTTGCAGTCAAGTACGCTTCACAAACCGGATTTGGTAGCGGCCTTCAAAATCATCGATATTATCCGGTTAATCTTAGAGTATTAGTCTTCGTAAACTTAGAACATTTACGACTTATCGTTGTGCTGATAGAAAATTTGTGTTATGCTGTTTCGATTTAATTGTTGACGGGCATGCTTTATGAAGATGTCGGGAATTAAATGGCCGAACCTGGATGGCCGGCTGGGCGGGGAATTAGAGAAGGGTTACCGGCTGTATTCACTCCGTGATGACGGCAGGCAGGCCACGGTGGGGATATTGCTGTTGGCGGCCGTTGTCGCACTGACTGTACCCAATGATTTCACCTTTACGGTCCAGCCGGCCGTGCTTAGCTTCCTCATGATACTGCGCGTTATCTTCATTATATACAGCGTTGCTTTGATCGTGTATGTGCGCAGAAAAATAGACCCGGAAAGCTACGATCACAGTATATTTATCTGGGGTTTATTCGGAGTGGCCTTAAATATCCTTATCATCTTCACCAGACCGGCAATCTATACGGGGCACGCGCTGGCAGATCTGGTAATCCTCGTTGTTATCTACCTGGGTGTGCCGTTCAGGCTATTATACCGCGTGACACTTGCGCTATTATTCACTGCAGGTTGCCTCGTATATTTAGCGGTAAACGCTCAGCAATTGACTCTTCCGTGGATAAGGGTGGAGATCTCCTCACTTGTATTTATCAATATCGTCGGATTGATCATTTCACACCACCTATACTCGTACAGGCGAAAGCAGTACGCGACTCAGGTAGAGGAAGAGAAAGTGAAGGAAGAGCTGAAACAGATCGCCACGCGTGACAGCCTGACCGGCATAGTGAATCACAAGGCCTTTTTCGAGCAGGGAGAGCGGGAACTGCGCAGGTTTGTGAGGTATGGCAAACCTTTCTCCCTGATGGAGATCGACATCGATGATTTTAAAAATATCAACGACAGCTACGGGCATACCGAGGGGGATAACGTGCTGCTAAGGCTGGTGTCCCTGGTCGCATCGCACGTTCGCCAGTCGGACATATTCGGCCGGACGGGCGGGGACGAGTTCTGCCTGCTGTTGATCGAAACACACAAAGCGGAGGCGGTGGAGATCGCCGAGCGCATACGCGCCGCCTGCTGCGATGCCGCGCTAACGGCAGGCACGGGAGTCCCGATCCATTTCACCGTGAGCGTGGGCCTTGTGGAATCATCTAAAAACGATACGGTCATCGGCCATATATATTCAAGGGCGGATGCCGCCATGTACAGGGCCAAGAACGAAGGACGCAACAGGGTCTGCGCGTCTTAAGAGTTTACATAACAAGACATATCGTCATAGCACAATCGTCTCGTTCATCGCCGGTACCCTCACCTCGGTACCCGGGCAACTCTCACAGACTTTCATTACAAACGGCCTGA
>CAYVBI010000035.1:8874-13567 GCA_964448985.1 uncultured Dehalococcoidales bacterium | reverse complement strand
CCAGTATCCCTTCATCAGCTGCGGGGCCTGGAAAACGATCTCTCCCTCCTTGCCGGCAGGTATATCGCCCTCACCGGTCTCAATGTCACCGATCCTGATTATGACGTCCGAGAGCGGCATTCCCACCGATCCCTGCTTCCACGTTCCGCGGAAAGGAGTGCAGCAGCAGGCCATGGTGGACTCGGTCAGACCGTATCCCTCCACGATGCGACCGCCGGTGAGGTCTTCGAAACGCTTCTTTGTCTCGTACAGTAACGGGGCTGCGCCGGAGTTGCAGCATTTCATCGAGCTGAAATCCACCTTGCCCGCCTTGACTGCGGGATGCTCCAGCAACGCGATGAACATGGCAGGCACAGCGGGGAAGAATGAAGGCTTGTCATGATTAATGGTAGCCACCACGTCGTCGCGGTCGCGGGGATTGGGCACAAGCGACAGCGCCGCGTGCCCGACGATGGCCGTGCTCATTACCGCATACGTGGCGAACGAGTGGAAAAGCGGCAGGACCAGCATCATTACGTCTTTGTAGGGCTCGGTAATCTCGCCGAACCAGCTGCTGAACTGCAGCCCCGTGATGACCTGCGAATGGTGCGTACCGACTACACCCTTGGGCGTGCCGGTTGTGCCACCGGAGAAAAGTATCAGGGCGTCATCACCGGGTAGCACTTTGATATCGGGCCGTTTCGCTCCGGCCTGGGCTTTTATCAGATCGGTCAGCCAGAAATCGCCGGGCTGCAGCACTATGCGATGGCCTTCCTTTTTCTCTTTGACCAGTGTGAATAACACTTTGAGCACAGGCGGAAGGTAATCCTTGATGCTGGTAGCTATAATCAGCTTCAGCTTGGTGCGCGGCTGCAATTTCTTCACGGTATTATAGAAAAGGGTCAAGACCACGACGGTCTCGGCGCCGCAGTCCTTGAGGGCATGTTCGAGCTCGGACTCTGTATACATGGGATTCATGTGTACCAGAATCGCGCCGATTTTCCATGCGCCCCAGCGGCAGATAATAGCCTGAGGGCAATTGGGCATGATCAAGGCAACACGGTCGCCCTTCTTTACGCCCCTGGCCGTCAGAGCCGCGGCGAACTCATCACTGAGTTTCTGGATCTCAGCATAGGACATTTTTCTCTTCTTAAACAGCACCATCGGGTAATCGGGATGTTCTTTAACCGCATCATCTACATAGTCAACAAGTGTCTTCTGGGGATAGGGTTCCAGCGAAGCAGGGACCCCTTTGTCATAGTTTTTTAACCACCTTTTGTCGGACAAGATTAGAACCTCCTTTGATTTGTTATTATCATTAAGCGCCGAACGCCTAATTACCTCACCGATATACTATTTGGCCGCTTTCTGTTTGGCTATCTCCTCTTCAACCAGTATGCGCTTCAGGATCTTGCCCACCAGCGTCTTGGGCAACTCGGTCCTGAATTCGACATGCTTGGGCACCTTATAGGCTGTTAGTTTCTCACGGCAGTGCGCCTGGATCTCTTCAACTGTTGCCGTCTCCCCCTGACGCAGCACCACCCAGGCCTTAACGGCCTCTACCTGGTATGCATCGGGGATACCCGCCACTCCTACCTCAGCCACCTTGGGATGGGTGCTGATGACCTCCTCAACCTCACGCGGCCAGACCTGGAAGCCGCCGGGCTTGATCAGCTCCTTCTTGCGTGACGTGATAAAGAGACAACCTTCTTCGTTAAGATAACCGATATCGCCGGTATATAACCACCCATTACGGATCATCTCCGCCGTGGCCTCCGGCCTGTTCCAGTATCCCACCATTATTTGCGGACATTTGGCAACAATCTCGCCCTCGGTCCCCAGCGGCATGTCTTTTTCACCTGTCTCCACATCAACGATACGCAGAATAACATCGGGCAGGGGCACGCCGGCCGATCCCGGCGTCCACTTACCCTCTACGGGGCCAAGGGTGATAGCCGCGGTCAGCTCCGTCATGCCGTAGCCTTCGATCAGCTTACCGCCTGTCAATTCCTCGAAACGCCGTTTAGGCTCAGGCAGCAGCGGCGCCGCCGATGCTACGCAAAGCTTCATGGATTTAAAATCAACCTTGCCCGCCTTGACCAGCTTGTGCTCCAGCAGTGCAATGAACATCGTGGGGACGGCCGGGAAGTATGCCGGCTTCACCTTGTTTATGGTCTTCACTACATCGTCGCGATCTCGTGGGTTGGGGACAACGGCAAGCGGATTGTGCCCCATGATGGAGGTACCCATCACCCCCGCGAAGCCGTAGACGTGGAAGAGCGGCATGATCATCATGACCACATCGTCCCATTCCGTCAGCACACTATCGTTCCAGACCTTGAGCTGCCAGGCCTCGGCAATCAGGCATTTGTGGGTTATGATGACACCCTTGGGAACGCCGGTGGTGCCTCCGCTGAAAAGCAGCAATGCAACATCGTCGGAGACAGGATTGTTATCAGGGGCAGCGTCGCCGGCGTGTTTGCTCATAAGCTCGGCCATCCAGAGGTCGCCCGCCTGGAGAGTAATACGGTGACCCTCCTTCTTCTCCTTGAGCAGCGTGAACATGGTCGCAAGGAAAGGCGGCAGGTATTCCTTGATATTAGTGGCTATGACCAGCCTCAGGTTTGTCTGTGGCTGAATCTTCTTGACGGTGGCATAAAAAGGTGTCAGTACGATGGCAACCTCGGCCCCGCATTCCTTAATCGAGTGTTGCAATTCGTGCTCCGTATACATCGGATTGAGCGGCACAGGTATGGCGCCGGCCTTCCAGGTTGCAAAAGAGCTGATGAAACCCTGCGGGCAATTGGGCAGGAGTATGGCAACACGGTCGCCCTTCTTCACACCATTGGCCTTGAGAGCGGCCGCAAACACCGAATATAGCCGGACAAGCTCGCTGTAGCTGATGGTCCTATCCTTGAAAATTAGGAACCGGTGATCCGGCCTCTTCTTGGCGGCATCCTCAACCACATCTAAAAAAGTGACCTGCGGGTATGGTTCCAGGCTATGCGGCACTCCCGCGTCATAGCTTTTAAACCACGGATATGATTCTGTCATCAATTCAACCTCCCTGCATTATTATTAGTGTAGCGGCTATGTATGATTAGCTTCTCCTCCCGCTTTTATTGTCTCTTCCTCGATCAATATCCTCCTCAGTATTTTACCTACCTGGGTTTTAGGCAGATTGTCTTTAAACTCAATGTAGCGTGGCACCTTATAGGCTGATAGTTTGGATCTGCAATGCTCCCTGAGCTCATCGGCCGTACAGGTCATGCCGGCATTTAACACCACCCATGCTTTAACTGCTTCGCCCTGGTACTGATCGGGAACGCCGGCCACGCTGGCCTCCATAACCGCCGGGTGCTCATGTAATATCTCCTCAACTTCGCGCGGCCAGACCTGTGAGCCGCTGGTCTTGATGATATCCTTTTTGCGACTGTGCAGAAAGAGATACCCGTCACTGTCCAGATAACCTATGTCGCCGCTGTACAGCCATCCATCCCTGAGCATGTCGCTGGTCTCCTGCGGCCGGTTCCAGTAGCCTTTCATAAGGTTCGGCGCTTTAAAACATATCTCGCCAAGCTCACCGGCTTCCATTCTTCTCCGACCTGTCTCAGAATCTACTACTTTGATAACTACATCAGGCAACGGTATACCCACCGAGCCCTCTTTGTTAAAGCCCATGACGGGGTTGAGCGTTGCGCCCTGCATAGTCTCCGTCATAGCATAGCCTTCCAGCAGCCGTTCCCCCGTCATGCTCTCGAATTTCTTTTTGGTTTCCACCGTAAGCGGGGCTGCGCCCACTATGCATATCTTCATACTCGATAGTCTCACCTTGCCCGATTTCACCAGAGGGTGGTTCATGATCCCGATGTAAAACGTCGGCACTCCGGGCATGAAGGCCGGTCTATATTTCCTGATGCTTTTGATCACGTCAGTGATATCACCCGGGTTAGGTATGAGGATGCAGGACGAGTGGTTGACCATGGCGGTACCCAACGCGCCCGCACATCCAAAAACATCGAAGAGCGGCATGGTCAGAGCCACTCTGTCCTCCCACGGCTCCAGTACAGGGCTGAGCCAGGCGTTGATCTGCATGGCCGTCATCATCAGCGCGCCGTGAGTGCCCACCGCACCCTTGGGAGTGCCGGTAGTACCCCCGCTGAAGAGTATCACAGCCGGGTCCTCGGGCTTGACTTCCATATCAGGCCTGGGAACATTTCGATATTTCCGCAGCAGGTCTTGAAACCATACGTCTCCCTTTTGCAGAGATATGCGGTAACCCGCTTTTTTCTCTTTGGCCAGTGTAAAGAGCAGCCCCAGATGCGCAGGCAGGTATTCCTTGATACTGGTGGCTATGACAGCCCTGATCGAGGTATCTTCCTGAATATTCTTAACAGCCCGATAAAAGGGATTAAGCACGATCACGGCAGCGGCGTCCACCTCGGTCAATGCGTCTTTAAGCTCATGTTCCGTGCAAAGAGGGTTGATAGGAACCGCTATTGCACCCGCCTTCCAGATGCCCTGGAATGCGAGGACCATCTGCGGTGAGTTGGGCAGGAGCAGGGCTACACGGTCTCCCTTCTTTATCCCGAGAGCAACCAGGCCGGCGGCCAGGGCATCGCTCTGCCGCACAAAATCGTCATACAAAAGCTTGTATCCTTTGAAATAGAACATGGCGCGGTAGGGTTTGGCTTTGGCGGACTCATCGACGACC
>CAYVBI010000035.1:0-8864 GCA_964448985.1 uncultured Dehalococcoidales bacterium | reverse complement strand
ATAAGGCTCGAGTGTGCGAGGCACACCTTCATCATAATTCTTCAACCAGGGATAATTATCCATTTCGACTCCGATCCGCATCATCAGCGGGCGAGGTGTTCCCGTGCTGTGGTCAATCGTTAATTGACCGGTCAATTTTAACACAGTTACTCGTAAAGTCAAGTTGGATAGGAGTCCCGTAGCGTCCTTGACAATCCGTATGTCTACTTATTTGGACCCGGTTTGACGCCGTAGTTGCCCGCAGGCCGCCTGAATACCCGCCCCTTTCTGTTCCCGCTGCGTCACAGTTATGCCGGAATTCTCCAGCACACGCCGGAAAGCCATGATAACAGCCGGCTCAGGATGTCTGTAACCGCTTTGCGGGACCTCGTTAAACGGAATCAGGTTTACATGACAGTTCAGCCCTTTAAGCAGTGAGGCCAGGGCGGCCCCCTCAGCCGGGCTATCGTTGACTCCCTTCAGCAGGCAGTACTCGAACGTTACACGCCGACCGGTGTGGTTGATGTAATGCTGGCAGGCCGCAATTATATCTTTCAGCAGGTAGCGCGACATGCCCGGCACCAGCTTCCTGCGCAACCCGTCGCCGGCGGCATGCAGCGAGACCGCCAGCGTAAGTTGCAGACTTTCGGCGGCCAGGCGATATATCCCGGGAACATAGCCGATAGTGCTCACAGTTATATTGCGCATCCCGATCTTAAGTTCATCGTTGATCAGGCGCACCGCCGCCAAGGTCGCCTCGTAATTGAGCAACGGTTCGCCCATTCCCATAAAGACAACGTGGCTGATCCTGCCGTCCGAAGCCAGCATTTTTTTCCGGATGGCGGTCTCACCCACGGTCAATACCTGGTCGATAATCTCGCCGGCCGCGAGGTTACGTTTAAAACCGCCGGCGCCTGTGGCGCAGAAGGCACAACCAACCGGGCATCCGACCTGAGTGGACACGCAGCAGGAGAAACGTTCCTCGTACGGCATACCCACGGCCTCCACCAGCTCGCCATAGTAAGGCGACAGCAACAGCTTGAACGTGCCGTCCTTTCCCAAACTGATTTTTTCAACAAAGGAGCGCCCCACCTCCCACGACTCATCCAACTTTATCCTGAACTGAGCCGGGAGATCGGCCATTTCATCGACCTGCCGGCAGCCGCGCCGGTAGACCCAATCGGCCACCTGTTTGCCCCTGAATTCTTTCTGGCCGAGGTCGGCAGCCAGCCGTTTCAGCTCGTCGCCATTTAGACCAAGTAACATTTTTTTCGCCATCATGTGTCTCCGCAACCACAACATTATGTAGCACCGCCGGACAAGCTGCAAGCCGCGCTCAATTCGGTTTGACCACCCCGACTATTAGTAGTAGCATGAAATTGAGGGGCAGTTGGATCGATAAGCCCCAAGGGAGGTAGGAAATGGTCAAAAAACAGGCCATGCTCGTAGAATGGCACTTTCCTCAGGCCTGCTCTCCCCTGCCGGAGGAGCAGAGATAGACTGCGGACGTGCAAAAGGGGAGAGCAGACAAAACTCCCGAGCTCCCCGTTAAGTAGCAAACAGGCTACAAAAGATAAAGGATAAGGCAAAAGATTGAGGCTTTCCTCAGAGGGAGAGTAGGGAGGAGCACAGATCTGAAAGGTCAAGGGGCTTCGCTTCGGCGAAGCCCCTTAATGTTATTTGCGCTGTTTGTTTTTCAGAATGAAATGGCTGATCTTGTTGTCAGTACCCTACGGTAGCGTCTAAACCGGCGGATTTGAATATATCGACGATCTCATTGATACGTTCGCTGCTCAGCGGCTTGCGGCCGCTGAGCTGATAAGCCTTCCCCAGCGACTGATATTTGGGACGTCCAAACTCATGATATCCGAGTATGGACACTTTATCGGCCTTCATTCCGCTCAGCTTACTTGCCAATCCTTCCATATACTGGTTTGCGTCGTTGTAACCGGGTATCACTGGAATCCTGATCCAGATCCTGGCTTGACCCGAACTCATGGCCTTCTCGAGGTTGGACAGGATCAGCTTATTATCCATGCCGGTTCCGTCACGGTGCTCGTCAGCGTCAAGATGTTTAATGTCGAAAAGCACGAGATCTGCAATGTGGAGCGCCCTGTCCAGCACGCTCCACGCCACATGTCCGGAGGTATCGAGCGCAGTATTGAGGCCCGATGCCTTGCATCTTTCCAGAAGGGCCAGGGCAAAGTCCGCCTGCAAGAGCGGTTCGCCTCCTGAAAGCGTTACGCCACCGCCGGAATTATGATAGAAAGGCTCATCCCTGCGACACTCTTCAACTACTTCATCGAGCGTCATGAATTTCCCCGCCACCTCTATGGCGTCTTCCCAGCACGCACCGATGCATTTCAGACAAAGGTCGCACTTCTCCCGGTCCAGCCACAAACCTGTGGAGACCAGCGATAACGCTCCGGGGGAGCATACATCTATACAGCGGCGGCAGCCGTTGCACCTTGCTTCCCGCACCATTATTTCGGGCTGCGGACTGATAGACTCGGGATTGGAACACCATTTGCAGTGCAGCGGGCAGCCTTTAAAAAAGACCGTCGTCCTTATGCCGGGTCCATCATGAATGCTGTAGCGCTGGATATTAAATACCAGCCCTTTCAGGTCCTTTTCAGCTTGATCACCGACCGTTCCGCCGGCCTCCCGGGAGTTTAAAAGCACTGCGGAGTCCTGGCTATGATGGAATCCTGGATGCTCCTGTCGAGATCGATGAAGTACGCGGCAAAGCCCGCCACCCTGACCATCAGGGTGGGATACTTTTCGGGATGATCCTGAGCATCCTCCAGCGTCTCCCTGCCGACGGTAGAGAACTGGATGTGGTGTATGCCCATGTCGGCAAAGGTCTTCAGGTATTGAGCAAAGACCTCGGCATTGTGCCCCACCAGAAACTGTGGCATGAAGCTCTGATTGAAGAGTTGGTTCCAGCTCTTAAGCGGGTCTACCTTCGCGACGGACTTGAGAACCGCGGTGGGGCCCTTCTTGTCGCGGCCGGCCATGGGCGAGATAGTACCGTCGTTAAAGGGATCTCCGCTCATCCTGCCGTCCGGGGTAGGACCGCAGACACGGCCGAAGCTCCACCAGGCGGTGGCCGCCGTACCGTCCACGTGCACCGATGTGCCCCAGTTAGTCTTACACTTACTGGTCTCCTCCTCTATCCTGCAGGCCACCTCGCTGGAGGTCAGGTCCGCATAATCATCATCGTTGCCGAACTTGGGTGCGCGCAGGCACATCTGGCGGATCTCCTCGTAGCCCTTCCAGTTGTTCTTGAGAGCTTCAACGAGCTGTTTCATGGTGATCTTCTTATCATCGAAAACCACCTTCTTGATAGCCGTCAGGGAATCGGCCACGGTGTTAAGGCCGAAAAGGGTCACATCACGGTAATCGGGCATGTAGTTCCAGTCACGCACATCCTGCGCCCTCTCCAGGCAATCGTCAATCACTGATGATAGAAATGGCCGCGGCGCCCACTCTTTATAGAGGGCATCGGCAATGTTGGCGATGCGCACCAGGCGATGTATGACCAGCCGGTAGTTTTCTGCAAAAGCCTCAAACACGTCATCCATTGATCCGATCTTCTCGGGATCGAGCACTTTGTTGCCGGCTTTCTTGTAGATGGCCAGGGGATCGATGCCGAGCGCCTGGTTGAGGCAAAGGGGCGCCGGGACACCACTGGCCCAGGCCGATATATGGCTGAAGTTTTTACCTGGTATGGTGGGTACCATGCAGTTGTTAATGGAATAGTTACGGGCATCCTCAAGCGGAGTGCCCATGTTGACCAGCCTTAATACGACCACTTTGTCGTTGAAAATGGCCGGCTGAGGCATGCCTGAGGCCAGGCACTCGATGGCCTTGTCCACCAGCTTTTTAGGTATACCGTCATGCCAGCGCAAGGCGAGCGGCGGCACGATGGCGCGAACGGTCATGGTAGCATCCAGGATGATCAAGCTCATCTCATTGGTAACATCGCGGCCGTTGGCATCCACGCCGCCGATGGTGACGGTCTGGAATCCCAGCGCTCCACCGCCGAAACCCGACCAGATGGGAGCGTGCAAAAAGCCCGTCTCCTGGAATTTAACGAAGAGAAACTCCACCATCTCCTGGGCCGATTCACGGGTGATCTTTCCCTCGGCCAGGTCCTTCTCGTAGAACGGGTTGAAAATCACGTCGAAACGTATTCCCGATCCCACCTGCGGGATCTCGAGGAAGTTCACCACCAGGTGGATGAACCAGTAAGACTGAATGGCCTCATGCAGCGTACGGGCCGGATTTTCAGGCACGCGATCACAGGTCTCAGCAATGTTCGCCAGCTCCACCTTCCTGAGGACTTCTTTCTCGGATTTAGCCAGGCTGCGGGCCAGCTCAGCGTACCTCTTGGACCACCGGCAAACTGCCTCGAGCGTTATGATGGTGCTCTCCAGGAAATCCTTTTTCTTAACGAAATCGATGCCGTTGATGGTCTCGTCCATGTATTCCCGGTCGAGCTTCTTAAGCCGTTCCCTGGCTTCCTCCAGTATTCCTTTCAAACCAATGGATAGTATCTTGTCATAGTTGGGCGTGGCGGATTCCCAGTTGAAGATCCAAAAGGCCTCCTTAAGCTCCGGGGTAAGATATTTCTTGCTCATATGATGGATGGAGCGATTGCCCCAGTATTCGCCGATCTCCTTGAGCTCTTTCCTGCCCTCGTCGCTGAGCATGCTCTCATAGACCTGTCCCGGCGCCGTTTCCCTGGCTATCCACTTCCAGGCCAGCTCAGGGTAAAAGGGCACGGAGTCGCTGTTGGAGGCATAGTTGCCCACGATCATTTCGTCGGGCCTGATATAGATCGTCATATTGTCAAGTATATGCGCCAGCGCCTTTGCGCGACGCAGGGCAATTGGCTCTCCCTCGGTCTTTTTATACGACTGCGTCACCAGCCTGGCCCTTTCCAGGTCGAGGGACCAGATAAAGCCGGGGCGGGTTGCCCTGGCATCGGCGCTGAGCGCCTCGAGCGCCACCTGCTGTGCCTTGATCGGTGTTTTCACCATTAAATTCACTGTTCTCGTAGTCATTGTCAGCCTCCTTAGCTATATACTCTCAATTTACTTTTACACCCTGATACGCAGGTCGTCAAGCGGATAGCTCATGCAGGGATGGATGTAGCCCGATTTTTTATCTGCCTGGCGGTGGTGCACCCTGGAGGGGGTGAATACTTTGCCCGAGACCAATTTAGTGCGGCAGGCCGTGCATTCGCCCGACCGGCAAATGGCCGGGACCACGATGCCAGCCCGTTCGAGAGAATTCATCAGCGGCTCGCCCGCCCTGGCCTTGGCCTTCTTGCCGCTCCTCATTTCGATGACCTCAAATTCCTTGGACGCCGCTATCCCGGGCCACGCAGGCTCTTTAGTGATATCCTGCGGCGGCCCGTAGGCCTCCCGCTTGGTTCGCCTGGCAGACACGCCCAGCTTGGTCAGAGCCGATCCGCAAACCTCGTACATAAGCGCCGGGCCACAGACAAACACTGTCCTGCCTTTCAGATCGCCCGTCAAGCCTGAAATAACCTTGGCATCGAGGAAACCTGAAGAGCCCTTCCAGCCTGCAGGAGGTTCACTGATAACGTAGTCAACTTTGATGTCCTTGTTTTTAGCGGTGATTTCTTTCAGTTCTTTATCGAAGATTATGTCATCCGGTTTGCGGCTACCGTAGATCAGATGTATCTTCAAAGCCGCTTTCTTTTCAACAGCCTCGCGGATAATCGACATAAAAGGCGCAGCGCCGCTGCCCCCGGCCAGTAAAACGAGGTCGGAGGAATCCATCAGCGGCTCATAGTAGAAATAGCCGTTGGGGCCGGTGGACTCAAAACTGTCCCCCACCTTGATTTTGTCAAGCAGATAATGCGAAACGAATCCGCCATCGACGCGGCGGACTGTGATGTCATAATACGGTTTGCCCGGCGCCGATGATATGCTGTAGGGCCGTGATGTCCTGACGCCGTTGATCTCGACAAAGAGGTTGATATACTGGCCCGCTCGGAAGTAAGGCAACTTGCCGTCCTTCGATTCCAGCCTGAAGGTTTTAGCGCTGGCCGTTTCACCGATGATCTCCTTGACCTTGAGATGCAGCCTGCGTGGATGAATGCTGGCCACAACCTTTTCTTGCGGTGTGATGGTATCTTCCAACTCGTGAGGCTGCACCTTCTGTTTTTCCAGCGATTCCTGCATATGGGATATCTCGCCGGCTTCCCAGGCTCCTTTCTCCATGTCCCTCAGCACTTCGCGGGAAGCCATTGCGCCCGAAGCTATGCAGGACTCAAAGCCGCCACCGATATTGACCCAGGCATTGGCGAAATACAGCCCTTCCAGCGGCCCTCGCATGGGTATACGCAGGAATCCGGTGCCCGTGAAGTTCTCATCGAATCCGATGATGCTGCCGCGCGGGTTTCCCGTATAGCGCATGTTGGTCAGCGGCGTGGCTATCTCGATTACTTCGATATGGTCCTTCAAATTGGGGGCTGCCTTTTCGGCCAGCTTGAGCACTTTCCGGGCCATCCTGTTCTTGGCCTCGATATAGTCCGCTGGGGAAAGCTTAAGCCAGGGATCGGCATAGGCGATCTGGGTGACTACCACCGACGCCGTACCCTTGGGTGAAACAGTGGGGTCAACCACGTTGTAGGCCACCACAGCGTTGCCGTCCGGCTCGTAATCGAGCGAGTGGCGCATATTTTCATACTGCCTGTCCAGGTCATAGGTATTATTGACGAAATTCTCGTGGACGTTCAGCCCGACATCCTGGCAAGAGCAGTCCAGGCCCAGGTAAATGTTAAAGGTGCTGGCGCCGCCGGTCCATCCGCCCAGGCGGTTGAGATACCAGCCCGGCATGTTATCACGGCCGACCAGTTCCAGACTGGTGGTCACGGGATTGGCGCTGCACACGACGTGCTGCGTAGCGATCTCAGTGCCGTCCTCGGCCAGTACGCCGCGTACCTTGCCGTCCTTGACCAGGATTTTCTTTGCACCATTGTTGAACCATATCTCGCCACCATAGGATTCCATGGTATCGATAAAGGCTTGCGAAAGGTTTTGCGAGGTCCCTTTGACGTGGGCCGGTCCAAACCTGATGTAGCTGACCAGGCCAAGAGCGTAGATAAGGAAAGCCATCTTGGAAGGCGGCTGGCAGAAATAGCCCCAGAGTTGGCCTATGACCGCGCGGGCCTTCTCGTCCGATACCAGGGGATTAAGCACCTCGGAGAGTGTCTTGCCGAAGTTGCCGACCAGCTCCGGGTACTCGGATGGATTCTGCATGACGGCCTTCATGCCCACACGCATGGATCTCATTGCCTGCCTGGCGAAATCAAACATAATTTGTGTGAATTTTTTTATGCCGGCGGCCTCGTGTGGAAACTGGCTGCAGAGAGCGTCCTCGTAATTCTGCCTGCCGAGAGGAATCCCGATGGTGAAATCGGGGAAGATGCTGCGATACAGGTCGGGTATATGCAGTATATCCACCCTGTCGGAGACGCCGCTGTCATGCAGGATACGCCAGATCGGACCCATATCAGTTTCGGTTCCGTATCCTGAGAGCTGATGCAGGGCGATCTCGAACTCGAAACGCCCCCTGAGAAATGAGGTTGCGTATCCTCCGGGCACATTATGCTTCTCCAGTATCACAACCTTCTTGCCGGCCTTGGCCAGGTAGGTTGCGGCGGACAGTCCACCCAGCCCCGCCCCCACGACTACGGCGTCGAAATCTTTCATCGGATTAACCTCCTAATTATTATGCAAAATTGTTTTGTCAGTAGCCTTCAGCGTCCTTTAAACTGCGGCAGGCGCTTCTCTCTAAAGCAGTTAAGCCCCTCCCGGAAATCCTCACTTCCCATGAGGTATTTCTGCGCATAGGTCTCGATATAGAGCTGCTGTTCGAGTGTGTTGTGCAGACCGCTTTGAACGGCACGTTTGATCTGCTTGAAGGCCAGCGGGGGCCCCTGCACTATCCTGGCCGCCAGGGCTTCCGCCTCCTCCATCAGCTTCTCATGCGGCACCACCCGGTTTACCAGGCCGATGCGCTCCGCCTCGCGCGCGTCGATGGAGTCACCTGTATACATATATTCGTAGCAACGTCCGGTCCCCAGCAAACGCGGCATAAGGTAGGTACAACCGCAATCCGGTATCAATCCTCGCATGACGAAGGCCAGGTTGAATAAGGCCTTTTCGGAGGCGATCCTGATATCGGCCAGCAACGCCAGCGACACTCCGCCGCCGGCAGCTACGCCGTTGACAGCGGCAATAACCGGCTTATCCAGATTATAGAGCCCTAAAACGAACGCTCCGCCGATTGTCTGACCGCGCGGCTCCAGCAGATCCTGCAGCCTTCCTTCCTCGGCCGCCTGGTTGAATATAACGATGTCGGCGCCGGTGCAGAACCCTTTGCCCGCGCCGGTTATAATAAGGGCGCGGACGCTGTCATCCTCCCGTATATCCCTGAATATTTTGGGTAAAAACTCGTTGCTGATCTCGCCTGTCAGCGCATTTAACCTGTGCGGTCTGTTCATGGTCAGTATGGCCACATAACCTTTCTTTTCAAGTATCAGACCTTCATATTCCATGTATATATCCTTCATTTACTCCGGTTGACTCTCTTGTCACCGTATGCCGGCGCTCAGGCTTTGATGGTTACCTCTGCAGGGAATTCTTTCTGCATTATCTTAACGGCCCCGCCGATGATATCGTCCATGACCTCCTGTGTGCTCCTGATTTTCTTGATCAGGCCGGTAATCTGGCCGGCGAACATGGGATAGTACTCGGCTTCGCCTTTCTCCATCATGCCCTGTACAAGATCGGAGACCAGCATGCTCTGCAGCGGCATGGGCAGGGTCTTGAGGCCCGATTTCT
>CAYVBI010000034.1:0-13728 GCA_964448985.1 uncultured Dehalococcoidales bacterium | reverse complement strand
ACAGAACGAATTCCGGCTTATACTTATCTTTCTCTGCCGCCGGTATGACATCAACCTTGCGGCATTTGCCATGCCAGAGGTCCACATACTGGTAACCGGGTTCTTTAATCGCGCCGCCCGGCTCGATGATGAAATAGAAATCGCCTTCCCATGTTTTTGCTGCGTCCTCGTAAGGTTTGCTGGAATTAATAGCCTCCATGAATGCGGTTGCCCACTCGATTGTTCCAAATACTGCCATTCCATGCCTCCCTAATAAGTTTTGCTGGTATTCTATGCGGACAGGAAGGCGATGTCAACACTGCTCAGTCATGGAAATTTTCAGTCTCACTACGTGCAGGCAGATTCTGTGCTGGTTTAAGGCCACTCAAATAGTATAAAATGGTTCTTGACGATGATTAAGAGGATTGCCGGGACACGGTGCCGCACTGCGGAGCATGCCCATGTGAAGGGACGCGAATGACACGCCAGCCTGAAGAGTTAAAGAATGTCAGCTATGAAATTTTCATAGCTGCACTCTCAGTTATTTCAATATCAAATATTCTTTTTTTCTACCTTACTCAGGACCGGGATATCGCCGGTGTGCTGTGGGTGATGGACTGGACTTTCAGCTTCATATTCTTGGTCGACTTCATAATACGGCTGTCCCTGTCCAAGTCCAAATCCGCGTATTTTTTTCGGCAATTCGGTTGGGCTGATCTCCTCTCGATAACACCTTCGCACTGGGCCAAGCTGCTGCGTATCTTTCGCATCGTGCGCACAGTACGGATGCTGCATAGTTATGGGGCACAAAATGTTAAGCGGGACCTGAAGGAAAGCAGCGCCGCAGGCGCCTTCCTTACCGTGCTCTTACTCATCATGCTCATGCTGGAATTTGGGGGCATAGCCATTTTGCAGGTAGAGAGCGGGGCATCCGATGCCCAGATTAAGAGCTGGCAGGATGCCATGTGGTTCATTTATCAGACCATAACAACCACCGGCTACGGCGATGTCGTGCCGGTGACGGGGGAGGGGCGGTTCGTGGGGATCGTCGTTATGACCGCGGGCACTGCCCTTATCGGCACACTAACCGGTTTCCTGGCCAACGCTTTTCTACGTGGACGCAGAGGGAGGGGTCTTGCGAGGCGGGTTCATGAGGGGGCGGGCGACCAGGGGGTATCGCTGTCAGAGATAAGGCGTTTGATACAGGAGCAAAAACAGTCGCAAATTGAGCTCGAAGTAAAGATAGATGATCTGGAGAAGCTGCTCGAGAAACGGCGGACAGGAGATATCAACAAGCCTGTCGATGTTACTGATGTTTGATTTAGCTGTGTAGCGTATGCATAATAATCGGCAGGAGGGAGCTGACCAGGGACAATCAGCCGAGGTGCATCAGCCCGTGCGCGATATGGCGTTACGCTCCGGGCTGGCAAATGAATTCAATAGATCTCAGGTCTTTCCGACGGTGGACGTGACTGTGCAGGACTACCTCAAGGCGCTATCCAGAGCAGCGCTCTTAGCAATGCAGATTGACTATAGAGTGTTAAGTACACGCAGTCCTACTGATGTTTGTTCAATTGTGATAAATTCTTAAGGGAACAGTAATACGGATTTCCATCTTTTGCGGCATTGCCGACATTTGCGGGGCTAATTTAAAAAGAGGTATAACTATTGACCTTCCCTCAATAAGTGTACGGCTTCTCAAGTTACGATGTACCTTATCACGAGTCACACATTCTGAGTTTTTATTACCGGATTAATGGGTGACTTATTATTCTTCATATCCTGGTCTCGGCTTCACGCGTTCAGCTTATGGGAGTGTCATGGGGTTACGATGATTTGAGCCCCAGTTTCTATTGCACATTGAATTGTAGAGTTATCTTTTCCTGGTCATCGAGATAGAGCTTGACTGCGTAGTCTCCCGCGTCAAAGCGCATTGCATTGCTGTGGAAGTTCTTTGGTTCCACTTTGAATCCAAGATACTTTGTGCCACTGTCGACCCGTGTCTCGGAACGCCTCTGATTGCCCTGATAGAACCAGACTGCCTTCACACTGGTTCCTGACGGGGCATCCGACAGTTTGACTGAACACATGATCCATGAGTCATTGCGGACGAATACGGTGATATTATCCCCTGCCCCTGTTTGGTAATTGAAGTTTTTACACATTGTGGCTTCGCTCAGCGTGGCAGTGGAAGGTGAAGACGGTACGCTCGTTTGCTCCCCGCAGCCAGCGATTAAGACCAGGGCCATTGCCATCACAGCTAACAACGTTGCCATAAGGATATTGAATTTATTTCCTTTCATTTTATAGCTACTTTCCTTCTTCATAATCTTTTATTTACTTGTTCTGACCTGCCTCAATAATTATATCACTCTTAAGTTGGCATTAATCACAGGCTTAAAAATATGTCTATTATTAATATCACCTCGTACAAACTAGATCTACGATTTTTATTATGGATGAACATACATACCGATGTCTGTACAAAGGTTGTACTAATTTACGGGGTTTGACCAAGAATCGAAGGTCAGTCGATGCTGTCTTTGGTGCTGGGCACGTTGCCGGAGATGCGGGGATCAATGCGCGTGGCAGTATCGAGCGCACGGGCGAACGCCTTGAAAAGCGCCTCCGCCTTATGGTGATCGTTCTTACCGCTCAAAACCCATGCGTGGATATTGATGCGCGCTTCCTGGGCGAAAGAGACGAAGAAGTGGTGCACCAGGTCCGAGTGCATCTCAGATATAACGGGCTCCTTGATAGAAGTCTCGATAATGGCATGGCCGCGGCCCGAGATATCCAGCGCCACCAGCGCTACGGCTTCGTCCATAGGCACAATTGCATGGGCCATCCTGACGATGCCCTGCTTGTCTCCCAGCGCCTGATTGAAGGCGCGGCCGAGCGTGATGGCCACATCCTCCACCACGTGATGCTGATCGGGGCCGTTGGCTGAGATCTTGAGGTCGAAGATGCCGTGCTGGGCAAGCTGGCAGAGCATGTGGTCGAAAAAGAGGATACCCGTGGTTATCTCGTACTTGCTGCTACCATCGATATTGACCTCGACCTTGATCGAGGTTTCCTTTGTACGGCGGGTGATACTTGCTTTGCGTTCGGACATTTTCACCTCTTTACTGCTGAATTCAGGCAAAGGGTATCACATATCCCTGAGGGCGGCAATCACACGGGCCGTATCCTCCGGGCGTCCGACGCTGATGCGGATGTAGTCTTTCAGCTCGGGCGTCTCGAAATAGCGTATGAAGATGCCTTTTTTCTGCAGTCCCATGTAGATATCTTTGGCACTGCGGTTGAGCACGGCGCAGAGGATGAAGTTGGCCCGTGAAGGAAAGGGTTTCAGCCATTTGAACTGCTGCAGTCCCTTAAAGAGCACGTCCCGCTCTTTGACCATCGCATTGACGGTATTCTGCAGGTAATCAAGGTCTGCCAGCGATTCAAGGATACCCACGTAGGCGGCCATGTTTATGTTGTAGGGCTGCTTAATCTTCATCATGTAGGGGACGATGTTGGCCGGGCAAATGCCGTAGCCCGCTCTCAGACCGGCTATGCCCGCCCACTTGCTGAAGGTGCGCAGTACGATAAGGTTGGCGTATTGCGACACCAGCGGTGTCATAGAGCCGCCGCTGAACTCGATATAGGCCTCGTCGACCACCACCATCAGGTCCCGAACCAACAGGTCTTTGATGTCGCTTTCTTCCGTTCTATTGCCGCTGGGATTATTGGGCGATGCAATGAAGATCACTTTTGTTCCGGCATCAATCGACTTTTTGATGGCGGGCAGATCGAGCGAGAAATCCAGCCTGCGGGGTACTTTTATTACCTCTCCTCCAGCGATCACCGTACAAAAAGGATACATGCCGAAGGTGGGAGGGCAGTTGATTACCCGGTCTCCCGGCTCAATGAATAATCGTAAGATTATATCAATAAGGTCGTCGCTGCCGGCGCCGGCCACGATCGATCCTGCTTTGACACCTGTGTAGGCGGCCAGGGCCTTGCGAACCTCCCGCTGGTCGGGGTCAGGGTACCTGTTATAATCCTGAAATTTGGCCAGCGCCTTCTGCACCCTCGGCGAACAGCCGTAGGGATTTTCATTGCCGTCCAGCTTGGCGGTCTCCCCTGCCGGCACTTCGGCCCGTCCGGTCAATACCTCCACGGGATCGACGGGGGTATAGGCCTTCATGCCTTTAAGGCCGCCGCGAATCATTTTTTCAACATCTTTTGAGTTGAGCATTTTACATCAGACCCGGCTGCAATCCATTATAGAAAGGCAGCGCTCACATTTTACCATTTCGCTGGTGAAAGCTGCATGCGGGACAGATTGCCCGGACGTACTCACTGCGCTTCAAGTGGTTACGGCAGTCGGGACATCGCCGTCGCCGAAGAATTTGAACCTGTTGCGGCCATGCTCTTTGCAATAATACAGAGCGGCATCTGATTTTTTTATCAGCGTTTCCCAATCCTCTGCATCATCCGGGAAGATGGCGATGCCTATGCTGGTGGAAAGAAGCAGCTGATGTCCTTCGATCAAAATCGGCTCCGCGAAGGAATCCAGAATTTTCCTGGCTATAGCGGCTGTGTCTCCCATGTGGTTGGCCTCCATCACCACCAGTATGAACTCATCTCCACCTATGCGGGCTAAGGTGTCGCTGGCCCGTATTATCGCCGAAAGCCGAGCAGCTACAGCCTTGAGCACATGGTCCCCCACATGGTGGCCGAGCGTATCGTTGATGGTTTTAAACCTGTCCAGGTCCAGCGACATGATGGCAAGTCTGGCTTTGTTGCGGCGGGCCAGCGCCGCCGCGATACTGAAACGGTCGAGCAGCAGAATTCTGTTTGGCAACCCTGTCAGGATGTCATGCGTTGCAAGTTGCACAAGTTTCTGCTCCAATAGTTTACGCTCGGTAATATCGCGGGCGATACCTACAAATCCAACAGTCGTACCGGCTTCATCTCGCAAAGGGACAGCACTCGATGTATGCCAGTGCCACGACCCATTGATGTGATGTACGCGGTACTCAACGCCACCCTGCCGGTGACCGGTCTCAATTACTGACTTAAGAAATGCCATGCATTGTGGCAGGTCATCCGGGTGGACAAATGGCTGGAACGGTTGTCCGACCACCTGGGACACAGGGTGCCCGAGCAGTGTGGTCCAGGCAGGCGATACGAATGTAAATACGCCATCTGAAGTAAGCATATAGATAATGTCATAGCTATTCTCTATAAGCGTGCGATATTTTTCCTCGCTCTGCCTTAACGCCCTTTCAGCCTGTTTCTTGTCAGTCACATCATGCAGCGATATCGCTTTGCCGATCGTCCGTTTATGGCTGTCTTCAACGTTATAAGAGAAGCCTTCGTAATAACGCATCAAATCCCGCTGACCGGATACGATTTCGATGCCGGCAAGCTCACCCTTTCCGCTCAGCCTCAATAATTCAGGGCGCTCTTTCCAAACAGCGGCTGTGGAGAGGCCTATGTCCGACCGGGATAGATCCAGGATATTATGGGCCGCCCTGTTATACTCCACGATTCTGTTCAGGCTGTCCAGCACTACTATGACGTCATCTATGCTATCGGCGACCTTATCGTAGGCCAGGGGCACGATATCGAATAGACCATGGCTGAAAATGCCCCAGGCAATCACTATACCGGTGACAGTGAAGGCAAAGGGTGTCGGGTCGACGTGTCCGAAGAGCATCAGGCCGAAGCCCACGTATAGGATGCTCACTGTCCAGGGCACCAGCACGCCGACCAGCATTGCGATCACCTGGTTGCGGAACAAAGTTCCGGACTTCCACAACTGCACGATCAATAGTAGGGTGGCTGCCAGGAGTGCTGCATAGGAATAAACTGAATGCAACCAGAAAAACGGACCCCTGGTCAGCGCTAACATGGGGAATGGGCCATTAGTGTCCACTCCAACGGTGCTGTAGTAGAGGTGGTGCATCTGGTTGGTGGCAACCATTATCACGGTGATGCAGGGGATGATAAAAAGCAGGATGATGTTTCTTCGCGTCACCCATTTTTCCCGTCCTGTATACAGCAGCGTTAAAATCAGGAAAAGCACGGGTACTGTGGCGATACCAAGATATTCCAGAACTGCGCTGATCAGCATCCCCTCGAGCTGCAGGCAGGACAGCTCAACCCCGTAAAAAACAGACCACACGCACAAGGCCAGCATGAGGAAAGCGAATACACGCGAGCCCACCACGGGGCGGCGTGTAAACGCATAGAAGGCCAGACCACCCGCTATCAGCGCGGGTACGGCCAACGATAGGGCGACAGCATTAAACCGGATAAATGATTCCATAGTTCCGCACCTGCCCGCCCGGCAATTTCCTCCAGCGCCTAATGTAATATTATCATATCACCGATGTGCGGATTGAGCGGAATTTGGATACATGGCTGACGGATCAGCACTTACAGTTGGAATACCCTGGCGGCATTTTCATAGAGGAAAAGCTTCTTGACTTCATCGGTCAATTGCAGGGCATCCAGGTCTTTGAGGCACATGGCCGCGGTGATCATGGGGTAATTCGTGCCGAACATGACTTTCTTGCGGCCGTTTTTCTGCATATAGGTTACCAACTCCGCCGGGAACCTCTTGGCGACGTAGGCCGAGGTATCGATGTATACGTTTTCGTGCTTGGTCGCCACCGCGATCATCTCAGTCGTCCAGGGATAACCGATATGCCCGCAGACCATCTTGAGCTCGGGGAACTCGATTGCCACCTCGTCGATATAGGGGATGGGTCTGCCGGGCTCGGACGGGCAGAGCGGTCCGGTATGGCCGACCTGGCAGCAGAAAGGTATATCCAGCTCCACACATTCGGCATAGAGGGGATAATAGTGGCGGTCCGTGGGTGGAAGGTTCCACAGCCATGGCACGATGCGCAACGCCTTGAAGCCGAGCTCTCTGACACAGCGCCTGAGCTCCCTGATCGCCTCCATCGGCCTGTAAAGGTTCGCCGATGCCACACCGACCAGCCTGTCCGGATATTTTTGAACAAAGGCTGCCACCTCGTCATTGGAGATAAGGGGCCCGGTCGGGCTCCACCACGCGCAGATAAGCCCCCTGGATACATGCGCCTGGTCCATCAGGCTTATCGTTAACTCAAGAGGCAACTCGGCAGTGAGCTTCTCCTGCCCGGTCCACCTCCTCAGCGAATCGAACATCTGGTGGTTGCCGAACTTCATGGTGGGGTGCTGCATCCAAACGTCTATAACTTCATTCTCGGCGCTCATCCGGCTCTCCTTCACGAACTAAATAAATAGTTTTGTATAAAACTATTTTAACACGGTTAGGGAGTGATGTAAACGATTATTGGGAGCATTTGGCCGGAGGGGTTAGAGTTTGTCGACGTTATAGCTGATCCTGGTCATGAGGTTAAAGAGCGTGATTTTTTCATCCTCGCTTAATCCCTCGAACAGCTGAGAATTCATCTTCTCTGATATCTGTTCTAAGGCCGGTTTGATAGTCTCGGCCTTTTGTGTGGCCTGAATATTTACCAGCCTCTTATCGTTGCCATCCCTCACCCTGGTCACGTAGCCGTTCTTTTCGAGACGGCTGATGACTGCAGTTATTGTAGACTTATCCTTGAGCGACAGTTCGGTTAAATCGTGGAGGTGGAGGGTGCCTTTCTTTTCCAGGATATGAAGAATGTCGCCGTGCGAGGGGGCAATGCCGCGAATACCCTGCCTGGCAAGTTCAGATTCGAGATAAGCAAACAGTCTTTGCCGAATGCTGTTCAGCGTGTAGAGGAAATTGCCTCGGTGTACCCTGATCATCTGTCACACAATAATGGACGATTCCTGCGTTTTACTTGTTTTTCAACTTGTTCAGCCTGGTCCTGACGGCGCCGGCATGACCGGTCAGGCCTTCGCTATCTGCCATTAACGCAGCCGCCGGCCCCAGTGTCCTGATGGCGCTGTCTTCGAGGGCAATGATGCTGTTGATCTTAAGGAAATCCTGCACGGTCAGCGGTGAGCTGAAGCGGGCGCTGCCCCCGGTGGGCAGCGCATGGCTGGGTCCGGCTACGTAATCTCCCAGGACCACCGGTGAATAATGGCCGGCGCAGATACAACCGGCGTTCCTGATACGGCTAATATATCGCTCTGCGTTTCTTACCATAAGGGATAGATGCTCAGGCGCATAAAGGTTAGCCAGCTCTATAGCCTGTTCAAGCGTTTTCACTATAATGATCAGGCCGTTCGATCTCAGAGCCCTGCCGGCGATGGTATTCCTTTTCAGTGCGGAGAGCTGCCTTTTAACTTCGGACTGCACTTTTGCCGCCAGCCCTTCGGAGGTGGTTATGATTATTGCTGAGGCCATGGCATCATGCTCAGATTGCGCCACCAGGTCAGCGGCGCAGAAAGAGGGATCTGCAGAGCTGTCGGCTATCACCATTATTTCGCTGGGACCCTGAAGAGCATCGATATCCACCAGGCCGTAAACCATTTTCTTGGCAGCCATCACGTACATATTGCCGGGCCCGCAGACCTTGTCTACACGGGGCACGGATTCTGTCCCGAAGGCCATGGCCGCCACAGCCTGAGCGCCACCGATTTTGAATATCCGGTCAACGCCGGCGATAGCGGCCGCGGCCAGGGTGTTGGCCGGCACTTTTCCATCTCTTCCGCATGGCGTGGACATGATTACCTCTTTCACCCCGGCCACCCGTGCAGGAATGGCGGTCATGAGGACTGTGGAAGGATAAGAGGCAGTGCCTCCGGGGATATACACACCAACACGCTCGAGGGGCAGCACCTGCTGTCCCAGGCCATCTTTAATGAAACCACGGCCGTACCTGCGCATGCAGGTTTTATGGAATTTCACCACACGAGCAGCAGCGAATTTGAGCGCAATTATCAACTGCGGGTCCGCCGTTCTGACGGCTGCAGTCATCTCCCGACGTGTAACCTCGAGAGATTTCAACCTGGCTCCGTCGAAGCGTTCGGTATAGGCAAACAGGGCTTTATCCCCGCCTTCCTTGACGCCTTCAACTATTTCACGCACGGCAGTTTCGATCCTGCTGCCCGGATCGTACCCGAGGCTGCGTTCCAGGGCTTTCAAAGCTTGTTGATAATCCCGTATCACCTTCATTATTTGTTAGCCGCCTCCCGGAATAGCTTGATCAGTTTCTCAATTTTATCCTTTTTACCAAGCTCTTCCATGCTACGCCTGTTGCCTATCAGGCAGGCCGTTGACTCGAATAGAGTATCAACGATTTTTAGCTTGTGTCGGGATAGTGTCTGACCGGTCTCTGTGTTCTCGATCAGCATATCGGCATCCTCAGGCAGGTAGACCTCGGTTGCACCCCACGTAGGTATAACCCGATAGCGCGCAATGTGCTTATCGCGTAAATATTTGTCGGCTATGTTGATATATTCCGTGGCAATACGCAGGGGCACCATCTTGCCCGCAGCCACGAGGCAGCGCAACGCACCGATGGTATCTGCAGGCACATCTTCACTGACAACAGCCACGATCCGTACCCAGCCGAAGCCGAGGTTAACCAGCTCGGCTACCGGGCTGGATGGAAACTGGTAGAGGTGATCGAACAGCCAGTCCCGTCCGGTGATGGCCAGGTCGAAGTTCCCGTTGGCAACCTGTTGGGGCATATCTTGAGGCCGTATGACTTTAATGCTGAGCCAATCGATATCACAGGAGGGGCGCCGCCTTAAGTCATTCTTTGAGTATCCTTCAAGCTTTATGCCCGTCTTTCGCATAAAAGCCTCAGTGTGCGCCTGCTGGTGGCCGTCGGCCAGCGCCAGCCATACATCACCGGCCTGGCTTCTGATGGCAAGATTATTATTCACTCCGGGCGCTATTTTTTCCTGTGCCTGCCAGGGTTTATTCTTCATGACGGCGGATGAGGCAAATCGTTCAAGCAGGCTGCTGAAGTCGCCGCTCTGGAGACTATTGCTATGGGCGATGATGCAGGCATTGCTGCCGCATATCCTGCTCACCGGCTTCAAGTTCAGGCTGCGCAAAGCGTCCTCATTCCTGACGCGCAGCACAGAGAAATCAGCATTCTCGGGCGGGTAAGCTTCGCTCGAACCCCAGCAGGGGAAGATGCGATACCTTTTCAGCCGCATTTTGTACGCGGCTGCCTCCGCCAGGGCAGGATATTCAGTCACTATGCGCCAGGCAGCGGTGCTGCTGGTTATGACCTGTGCGGATATATCCGATGATGCCGAGCAGGCCATGTAGATATCAGAGATATCGTATCCCAGGTCGGCAATTTTCAGCACGCGGCTGGCCGGATATCGAGTAAGCAACTCCTGCAGCCAGTCGGAGCTGCAAATGCCGAAATCGTAGTTGCCCACCGCCACCTGGACCGGTATGTCCCGCTCGTTAAGCATCTTGGCCGTCAAACCCGGCATGGCTTGCGACATCATGCGATAAATACGGGTTCCGGAGTTATAGTCATCGAAGCCCAGTCCTATCGAGTTGAGGAATACCGAGGTTCTGGGCAGCATTTTACCCTTGGGCAGGGCCAGGCGCGTCTCTACCGCTATTTTAACTGACAAGCTTGCTGAAACCCCCGATGATATCGATGACCTCACCAACCGTGGCCACTTTTTTCCGCGTCTTCCTGTATTTATCGACAATGGTGAAAGCGGCAGGACGTGTGCTGACCGTAACTGACCAGCGAGCTTGTAGTTGATTGCCGCAGAAATCGAGTTCGGCTATCAGTCCGACATTACGCATGGCTGCTGCCGCTTCAAACGCAGTTTTAACTGCGGTAGCTGATCCCCCTGTCGCTTTAACAGAAACGGTTTTCTCCGCCTTTTGCTGCGACCATGGTTTCACCATGGCTGTAATAGTATCCAGGTAGAAGGCGAAGCCGCAGGCAGGTATATCCCTGCCGCCTACCAGGCCTATCAGGTTATCGTACCTGCCCCCGCTGCATATCCTGTCTCCCCCCGAGGTTATCTTAAAACACAGGCCTGTGTAGTATTCGAAGCCCCTGATAGAGGTAAAGTCTATTGAGTAGCTGATCCGCATAGTATCCAGTAAAGCTGTAACTGCGGCGAAGCTGTCGATCTCTTTTCTGACACTTTCGGAGACGGCAGGCATAGCCTTGAGGTTGGCCAGGAAACCGCTTGATTTTCCCTTGAGCTTGATAAGTGTGGTGATCGCATTGACCACTTCCTTATTCTTGCTTTTGACGCCGGCAAATGCCTGCCAGTTGCCCTCGAGGATATCATCGAGAAGGGCGGCCTTGCTGTCTCCGTCCAACCTGAGTTCCCCGATAAGGGCTTTCAAAATGCCGGCATGCGACAGCTTGAGTTCAAGTTGTGATAGGCCCATCGATCCCGCAATTTCCAGCGCCAGGGCGATTACCTCGGCATCCGAAGCCCGGTCGCAATTGCCCAGGAGCTCCACTCCGCACTGCCATTTTTCGCGGTTCTCAAGGCCTGTCTCCTCAAATGCGAAGACGTTGGTGACATAGTAGAGACGGGCTATCTTCTGGCTTGCGAGGTTCTCGCTATAGAGACGGGCGGCAGGTATAGTACCGTCGGGACGCAGGACGACGCGCTCGCCACCCCAGCCATCCCAGTCGAGGAAGGAGTAGACGCGCCCCAGCATGGCGGGCGTTAACGTTCCCGCAGCGGTAAAAAGGTGTATATATTCCAGTGTGGGCGTCCTGATCTCGCGGTAGCCCCAGTTCAAACAAGAGCTGCGGAATGCGTCTTCAACCTGCCGGAAACGCTCCATGTCATCCGGCAGCAGGTCGCGGGCCCCTTTGCATTTTTGACTTTCCATAATTATTTTCCTTTCCGTAAAACGGGATAATTCTACACTAATAGTATCACAGCTACAATTGCTGTCTTCTTGCCGCTTCTGATATACAATATAAACATGAATGCAAGAAAGGTCCTGCGGATTTTTTACATCTCTATGTTCCTGGCAGGCCTGGCGATTTCCATAGCCGGCTGCAACAGCGTCCCCCAGGCAGGAAAGGTTCAAGTCCTGGAGGTTAAGGGTAATATCGTGCCTGTGGTTGCCGACTATATCAGCCGCGGTATAGGCGAGGCCGAGGACAGCGGCGCTACCGTGTGCATCATTACGCTGGATACCCCCGGTGGCCTGCTGGATTCCACCGAGAGGATAGTCAAGAGTATCATGAACGCCAGGGTGCCGGTGGTTGTATACGTATCGCCTCACGGCGCCTGGGCTGCTTCGGCGGGCACATTTATCACCATATCCGCGCACCTCTCTGCCATGGCTCCTGCCACCAGCCTGGGGGCTGCACATCCAGTGAGCGTGGGGGAGCAAATGCCCGAAGATGTTCAGAAGAAGGCGACCGAGTATTCGGCAGCGTGGATACAAAGCATAGCTGAGAAACGCGGGCGGGATCCCTCGCTGGTTGTGGCCGCCGTGAGAGAGAGCAAATCGTTCACCGCTTCAGAAGCAGTCGAGAAAAAGCTGGTCGATTTCCAGGCAGATGATCTGGACAGTGTCATCAAGCAGATCAACGGGAGAAAAGTGACGCTGGCAGACGGCCGCGAAGTGACTATTGATACAGAAGGGGCCGTGGCAAGCAGAAGCGACATGACACTGGTGGAGAGAATACTGCAGGTTATTACCCATCCCAATGTGGCATATATATTACTGACTCTGGCGTCCATCGGGCTGATCACCGAGATCTCCAACCCCGGGCTGATCATCCCCGGCGTGATCGGTGGCATCTGTCTTTTCCTGGCATTCTACTCACTGGGTGTATTGAATGCGGGCTGGGCCGGTCTGCTGCTCATATTGCTTGCTTTCGGGCTCTTCGTAACTGAGATTTTTGTACCTGCCTATGGTATACTGACCACAGGTGGAATAGTAGCACTGGTCATAGGGTCATTAATCCTTTTCAGTGAAAGTGAGGCATCCATGCAATTCGATACAAGTCTCATCGTGTATGTCGCTATTTTTATGGCAGGCTTTGTAGCTTTGCTGGTCTGGGCCGTTGTCCGGGGCCAAAGAAGGAAGGTGACCACCGGCAAAGAAGGCATGATCGGCCAGGTGGCCGAGGTTAAGACAGCGCTCAAGCCCAGCGGTATGGTACTGGTGGAAGGGGAATTGTGGAAGGCTGAGTTGGATGAGGGCCTGGCGCACCCGGGGGAAGAGGTTATTATACAAAAGGTGGACAACCTTAAATTATACGTAACAAGAAAAAAATAAGGAGGCAGACATGCAGATTGCGGGAATTATAATACTGGCAATTTTTGTTTTGATAGTGCTGTTCGCATCTATCAGGATAGTCAACGAGTACGAGCGGGGCGTGGTCTTTCGACTGGGCAGATATGTGGGTGTGAGGGGCCCGGGCCTTATTTTGCTCATACCCTTTATCGAGCGGATGGTGAAGGTGGAATTGCGCGTTGTAACCATGGACGTGCCGCAGCAGGAATGCATCACCATGGACACGGTGACGGTCAAGGTAGATGCGGTGGTATATTTTCGCGTGATGAAGCCGGAGTCGGCGATCCTGAACGTTGAGCAGTATATCAGGGCTACGTCATTGCTTTGCCAGACGACTTTGCGGAACGTGGTGGGGCAGATCGAACTTGAAGAGCTGCTGGGACACAGGGACAAGGTCAATACCAAGCTCCAGTCCATGATCGATGAGGGGACCGAGCCGTGGGGTATCAAGGTCAGCATGGTCGAGGTGCGCGATGTCGTGCTGCCCGACAATATGCAGAAAATCATGGCTGCGCAGGCGGAAGCCGAGAGGGGCAGGC
>CAYVBI010000033.1:0-13864 GCA_964448985.1 uncultured Dehalococcoidales bacterium | reverse complement strand
AAGGGTCACAGGGAAAAAGCTCACAGACAAGTCTTATTTCAGGTATTCCGGCTACCCGGGCGGCATCAGGTCCGTGACGCTGGGTGAGATGCTGCAAAAGCACCCGGAGCGCGTTATAGAGCATGCTGTGAAGGGCATGCTGCCCAACAGCAGGTTGGGCAGGACCATGTACAAGAAATTGAAAGTATATGCCGGCGACAAGCACCCTCACCAGGCGCAGCTGGCCGGCGTAAAAGAATCTGACAAAGGGAGCACCGGCAAATGAGTACAACAACATATCACCGCGGAACTGGCAGAAGGAAGTGCGCCATAGCGCAGGTTAAATTATCTTCCGGATCGGGCAACATCGTAATCAACGGTAAGCCATATCAGCAACTTTTCACCCTGATCGACCACAGGCGCATGATAGAGTTGCCTTTTACTGTCACCGACACCGTCGGAAAATATAATGTAGAGATAAGAGTGATCGGCGGCGGCATGACAGGCCAGGCGGGCGCCATCAAGCATGGCATAGCCCGTGCCCTGGTTGACCTTAACGAAAGCTTCAAGAGTCCGCTACGGCAACACGGCCTGCTGACCCGCGATTCTCGCATCAAGGAACGTAAGAAATACGGACTCAAACGTGCCCGCAAGGCGCCGCAGTACACCAAGCGTTAAAGCCTCAATACAACAGATACAACAAAAGGGCCCGCTTCAATTGAAGCGGGCCCTTTTTATTTACGGGATTGAATATAGCTCACTCGCCTGGCGCAATTAGAGGCTATACCACGGCCTGAGCCAGCTTGAGTTGCCGGGCGCTTGCCTCCGCTATTTTGCGGAAGTGGAAGCCGTAGATGGCCATGGACATCGATAATGAGAACGAACGCGGGCGTTTAAATGCTGTCCAGAACAACAGGTCCCAGAAATGCCAGCGTTCCTTTCCCTGGACTCCCAGCACCCAGAGCGATTTGAAAAACGCCCCCATATTCTGGGACTTCATAACCGAGATCTTCCGCCGCTTGGGCTGGTACTCCCGCAGGAATGTCTTTACCCGTGCATAATACTGGTTGGGCGCGTAGATCGTATTGATTATCCTACGGTAGCCGTCCATCAGCTTGTTAACATTCATTTTCGGCACGAAATTGATGGACATGTCGGTATTATTGCCTGAGAAACTGCCGGTGAGGCGGTTCTCGCTTTCGAGGCGCTTATGCAGGCGCGTGCCGCTGGGCGCATGCAGCAGGCCCACCATAGCCGTCACCACGCCGCTTTTCTGAACGAAATTAATGATGTCCTGGAAGATGGACACCGGATCGCTGTCGAATCCTACTATGAACCCGCCCTGCACCTCCAGGCCGGAGTGCTGAAGCTTCTTCACCGCGGCGATCAGGTCGCGGCTCGAGTTCTGGGATTTGCCGCACTCGGTCAGACTATCTTTATTGGGGGATTCTATACCGATGAACACCATGTTGAAATTGGCCCTTGTCATGAGTTTCATCAGTTCGTTGTCATCGGCCAGGTTGATGGACGTCTGCGTGTGGAAGGAAAAGGGGAAATGCCTCTTCTGTGACCATTCGATGATGGCCGGCAGCATCTCGGCTTTAAGCTTCTTCTTATTGCCGATGAAATTGTCATCCACGATAAAGACGCTGTCCCGCCAGCCGGTCGCATAAAGCGCATCCAACTCCCGAATCATCTGCTCGCGTCCCTTGGTGCGGGGCATGTGTCCGTTGAGCACTACGATATCGCAGAACTCGCAGTCGTAGGGACAGCCGCGTGAATACTGGACTACCATGGATGAGTACTTCTTTTTTTGGACCAGGTCCCAGCGCGGTACCGGTGTGATATTGATATCAGGCCGGACCTTGGAAGAATACATCCTTTGCAGGCAGCCCTTTTCCAGGTCTGCGAGGAAGGGGGGCAGGGTGATTTCAGCCTCGTCCAGTACGAAATGGTCCACGCAGGAGAATTCCTCGTACTGCGTGGTGAATAACGGTCCGCCGGCCACCACTGTCGCGCCCAGCTTCTTGCAGTGCTTGATAACGGTTTTAGCTGAGTCCTTCTGCACCACCATGGCGCTGATAAAAACCATGTCAGCCCACTTGATGTCCTTATCGCTCAACCGCCCTGTGTTCATATCCACCAGTTTCAGTTCCCATCCGGTGGGGAGCATGGCCGCCACCGTCAGCAGGCCGAGGGGTGGGAAGGCCGCCTTTTTGGAAACGAACTTAAGGGCATGTTTGAAGCTCCAGAAGGTATCGGGGTATTCGGGATAGATTAAAAGTATCTTCTTATTTATACGCATCACTAAGTATGACCCTCCAGGATCATTTAAGCAAAGTATACTTAGACTATCGGGTAAGGGATATAGGTATCGTCACCTATTTAGAGGGGCAACTATTTTTCCTCGGCCAATCTCTTCTTGAGCAGATCTATCTCGGGAATCGGGCTGGGATCGATACCGTTGAGCATCGCCAGGTAGTAGCTGACCCAATCACCCAGCAGCACAAGGCTCATGATATGCTTGAGGGCGTTGCCTCCGTGGCTTTCTACATACTGGTGGGGAATATTACGTTGATCTAAAAGCTCGCCGGTGATCTTATAGCGGATGAGCGTGCGTGGATGCAGGGACTGGCATCGCAGGAAAACGACGTACATGCTTTGGGCCGAGTCCACCGGGTATTGATAACCCAGGACTGCATTATGATTGAGCTCGGGCAGGGTTTCGAAGAAGGCCCATTGCTTGCTGTTTTCGTTGATCTGGGTTTTCCACCTGCGGGCAACGTCGGTAAGTATACCGGCGCCATAAATGACGGCAATCTTCCCATGTAGCCGGGCGGCCAGCATCTTGGCCTGGTTGCGCTCGGCCGGGCTGTCTTCCTGCCAGCTTGCCTCGAGTGTTTCCAGAGCCCTGACCAGGCTATTTACATCCGCCGCTTCGGCACTTGTAAAGCCCAGGCTTTGCATTATAGCCAGCAGGGGTAGGAAACTATACCCCAGGGCGGCGCGGGGTGGAGAAGCGTGCTGTATAACGAAAAACGGCACATCGTTTTCGCGGGCCAATTCCATCAGCCTGCCTCCTGTCGAGATAACGAGTTTCTTGCAGTCAGCTTTCAGCGCCCGGGTGAATCCCGAGATAGTTTCCTCGGTATTGCCGGAATAGCTGGCCCCGATGACGAGTGTTCTGTCATCGACCCACGCGGGCAGATCATAATCGCGGTGCACCAGCACAAGCGGGCGGCTCAAGCGGGCAGCCAGCCCCTTGAGCAGGTCCCCGCCGATGGCCGAGCCACCCATGCCCAGTATCACAACCTTATCGATATCAGAGTAGCCGGAAGGTAGTTTAAACTTGCTGGCTTTATCCCAGGCCTGGCGGCACTGGTCGGGGAGGCCGCGTATCTGCGCTCCCATTCCGAATTTATCCAAGGAAGTGTAAACGGAACTGTCATCCAAGTTTATCATAGCTCATACCCCCACCATCTCCTGGCCATATTGAATTAGTCTCTGTACCTCATCCATAGAACTGCACTCGGCGTAGATGCGCACCAGCGGTTCGGTGCCTGAGAAGCGCACCAGCAGCCACGAGCCGTCCTCCAGCTTGTAACGGAATCCGTCGCGAGTATCCAGCTTCACGACCTTGTGCGCTCCGATCTTCGAGACGGACGCTGCCGATAATTTAAGTAACATCTGCTGTTTTATTTCGTCGGTGGTGTGGATGTCCAGCCTGTCGTAGTAATGCGGCCCGACCTTTTTAAACAGGTTTGCCAGCAATTGTGAGGGCGACTTACCCGTCCTGACGATGTAATCGATAAAATAGAGACCGGCCAGCATACCGTCTCTCTCAGGGATATGTCCGCGGAAACCGTAGCCCCCGCTCTCTTCACCGCCCAGCAGGGCCTTTTCCCTGATCATTACGGGCGCCACATATTTGAATCCCACACGCTCCTCGAAAACCGGCACGTTATACATTTCGCCGATCGTAGAAAGCATATCGGTGGAAGTCAGCGTCTTGACCAGCGCGCCGCGCTCTTTGCGCACGTCCAGGAAATACATGGCAAGCAGCGCGAATACTTCCTGCGTGGTCATGAAACGGCCGTTCTCATCTATGATGCCTATACGGTCGGCGTCGCCGTCTGTGGCGAATCCGACCGCCGCGTTGTCCCTGATGACCTGCCGGGCCAGCTTGCTCAGGTTTTTACTGATGGGCTCCGGCTGTATACCCGGGAAAAGCGGATTGCGCACCCGGTTAATCTCGTGTATCTCGATCTGGCCTCCTCCCAGCAGGCTCTTGAAATAACCGATGCCGGCGCCGAACATGGAATCCACGACGATTTTGAGCCTGTTTTGCTTGAGGGCCTCGATATTTATCAGACGGTTGAGATGCCGTTCATAGGCATGGTACGGATCGTGATAGGTGACAATCTTTTTCTTGAACGCTTCGGCAAGGTCGAGCCGCTTCACTGACCCCTTATCAACAGCAGCGTTGGCGGATTCTTCGATCTGCGCGATGACTTCAGTGGGTGCGCTGGAGCCGCTGGCGACCTTGTACTTGAAACCGTTATAGTTGGCCGGGTTATGGCTGGCTGTGATCATGATTGCGCCGTCCGCCTTGAGGGCCGTCACCGTATAGCTGGTGACCGGTGTGGGAGAGGGCCTGGGCAAAAGAAAAACCCTGATGCCGTTGCCTGCCAGTACCTCTGCTGACGCGGCAGCAAACTCATCAGAGCCGAAGCGGGTGTCGAAACCAATGACGATGCTTCCCTTGAGTGTACCTGCACCCTTCAGAAAATCTGCAACGCCCTGAGCGCAGGCACGCACGTTGTCAAAGGTGAAATCTTCGGCAATGACAGCCCGCCAGCCGTCGGTGCCGAACTTGATCTTCGGCGCCATAATCTATACCCCTGCTTCAGCCTTTAAAATCCTGGCTTTATCGGTCTTCTCCCAGGGAAATTTGACGTCAGTGCGGCCGAAATGGCCGTAGGATGCTGTGGCCCGATAGATAGGCCTGATGATGGCCTCGGGCCGCATATCGAAATGCTTATGGATGAGCTTGAGTATGGTGGCATCGGAGATTTTTCCGGTGCCGAAGGTTTCGATGGACACTGACAGTGGGTGCGCCACACCGATGGAATAGGCCACCTGCAGTTCCAGCCTGTCGGCCAACCCCGCAGCTACACAATTTTTGGCTATATAACGTGCCATATACGTGGCCGAGCGGTCAACCTTGGTGGGGTCCTTGCCGGAGAACGCGCCGCCTCCGTGGCGGGCATAGCCACCGTAAGTATCCACCAGCAGCTTGCGGCCTGTGAAACCGGTATCGGAAACGGGCCCGCCCACCTCGAAACGTCCCGCGCTGTTAACGTATATCTTGGTGTTTTTATCCATCATAGCGGCGGGGATGACCGGCTTGATTACCTTCTGGATGATATCATGGCGGATGGTGTCGTTATCAGGCTCAGGATCGTGGTGGGCGCCGATGACCACCGCCTCGATCCTTTTCGGCTTGCCGTAGCTATATTCCACGGTCACCTGTGATTTGCCGTCCGGCCGAAGGTAGGGGATGACGCTCTTTTTACGGACTTCGGCCAGGCGCTGGGCAAGCTTATGCGCCAGCGCGATAGGCAAAGGCATAAGCTCTGCGGTCTCGTTGCAGGCATAGCCGAACATCATTCCCTGGTCTCCCGCGCCGGTCAGGTCCAGTTCGTCCATTTTCTTGCCGCTGGCCCTCACCTCCAGCGCCTTACTTACGCCGGCGTTGATATTAGGCGACTGCTTTTTAATGGATACTATGGTGGCAAGGCTCTGATAGTCGAATTGAAACTCGGGTTTAGTGTATCCTATTTCCTTCACAACTTGTCTTACCACTTCGGGTATCTCGACATAAGTCCTGGTCGTAATCTCTCCAAGAACTATAACCAGGCCGATGGTAACGGCCACTTCGCAGGCTACCCTGGACTTCGGGTCGCCTTTGATCATGGCATCGAGTATGCCGTCAGCGACCTGGTCGCAGAGTTTATCGGGGTGCCCCTCTGTAACCGATTCAGACGTAAAGAAATACTTGGGTGACCGCATGAATGTGTTTTTCATCGTTGCTCCTTGTGATTTATGTTCCCTCTTCCCAGCTTCCCAGGTACTTTTGCTGCTCACGTGTGAGCTTGTCTATGGCAATGTCCATCGATTTCAGCTTTAGCCTGCCGACCTCGTTATCGGTCTCCAGCGGGACCGGGTAAACATCGGGTTTTAGCCTGCCCTTATTTTTTACCAGGTATTCCAGCCCCAGGGCCTGGTTGGCAAAACTCATATCCATGACGCTGGCAGGGTGACCTTCGGCCGCCGCCAGGTTGATCAGCCGCCCTTCGCCCAGCAGATATACGCGCCTGTTCCCGGCCAGTTTGTACTCATCCACGAACTGCCTGGTGCGCCGCCTGGAGACCGCCATTTTTTCCAGTGCCGGTATGTTGATCTCCACGTTGAAATGACCGCTGTTGGCGAGTATGGCGCCATCCTTCATCCTGGCGAAATGCGCCCTGTCTATTACATGGCGATTGCCGGTAAGTGTGATGAAAACATCACCCAGCGCGGAGGCATCCAACAGGGGCATGACCTGAAAGCCATCCATGGCTGCTTCCAGCGCGCTTATTGGGTCTATCTCGCAGACGATGACGCGGGCGCCCATTCCGTCTGCACGACGGGCCACGCCGCGGCCGCAGTAGCCGTAGCCTGCCACCACCACAACCGTGCCTGCCCAGAGAATGTTAGTGGCCCGCGTGATGCCGTCCATGGTGCTCTGCCCCGTTCCGTAGTGATTATCGAAGAAATGCTTGGTTTTGGCATCGTTGACCGCGATAACGGGATATTTCAGCTTTTTAGCCCTGGCCATGTTTTTTAAGCGGATCACGCCGGTAGTGGTTTCCTCGGTCCCGCCGATGACATTCCGCAGCAGATCAATCCTCTCACGGTGTATGGTGCTGACCAGGTCGGCGCCGTCGTCGATGGTCAACTGCGGCTTATGGTCGAGAGCGGCCATAATGTGTTTATAGTAGGTCTTGTTGTCCTCCCCCTTGATGCAAAATACGGGGAATCCGGACTTTACCAGTGAAGCGGCCACGTCGTCCTGCGTGCTGAGGGGGTTGGAGGCGCATAGCACCAGGTCGGCCCCGCCGGCCTTGAGCGCATAGGCCAGGTTGGCTGTCTCGGTAGTGACGTGCAGGCAGCCGGAAATGCGTATGTCTTTAAAAGGTTTCTCCCTTGAAAAACGTTCCTGGATGAGCTTGAGAACCGGCATCTGGTGGCCGGCCCACTCAATACGCAGTTTGCCTGCGGCCGCAAGCTTGATGTCCCTGATATCATATTTCATAAAACATTTATCCTCTGCAAAATCGATGCAATAATATTACCTGATGAACTCACAGTGTCAAGTACCAGGTGCTCATCCGGTGGCAGCTCATCCACTGTATCGTAATCTTTCTTTATATCTGCGAATATCTCCCAGCGCCCATCGGATACCGACCCGGCCCGGCTCCTTTTTTCCAACCGTTGCCTGATAATCTCATCCGGGGCGACGCATTCCATTGCCAGGAAGGCCGAGCCATATTCTAGAGCCAGGTTTCGAGCTACCTGGCGGTCGGAACGCTTCCTGAAGGAGGCATCCAGAACCACGGTATTTCCTTGGCCGAGTTGTTCGCCCGCCCTGCGGAGAAGCGCACTATAGGTCTTTTGCGTAGATTGCGGGCTATAAAGGCCGGCTGCAAAACTGTCGTAATGCTGCTCTGCCGGTGGGATACCGGCCAGATCTTTCCTGATAACGTCGGAAGAGAGCACGGTACAGCCCAGGCCCCGGCCAATGGCCCTGGACACGGTGGTTTTGCCCGTGCCGATCAGACCGGTAACTATGATCAATGCAGGCCTGGGGAATGCGTACCTGTAAGCTAAATCGAAATAAAGCTGGGCTTCCCGAAGTATCGAATCCTTATCCTTGAGGTACGGGTCGTCGTATTTAAAGCAGGCCACCTTGCCCCTGACATACGCCCGGTAGCACTTGTAGAAATTCAGCAGCGACTCCATTTCGCTGTCTTCGCTGGCGCGGATATAGTCTTTGACGAACGAGTTCGCCAGGTCGGCCCTGCCGTAGCGGTCGATGTCCATTGCGAGGAAGGCGATCTCGGAGGCCGTATCGCAATAGCGGAAGCGGTCATTGAACTCGATGCAGTCGTAAATATATATTTGGTCGGCGAAGCAGACATGGGCTGCGTGCAGGTCTCCGTGGCAGTCCCGTATCTTTCCGCCGGACACCCGACGGTTGAAAAGTGAGGTGTTATTCAACAGAAATCGATCGTTGTATTCCCTGATGAGGCGGTGGAATTTCTCCGGGATAAGTGTGCCGATATATTTGACGGTCTGATCGAAATTCTCGTCGGTGTTGGTTGTGACGCCTTCCAAACTGCCGTAGGCGCTTATGGCGGGACCGGTGGCAGCGCGGCTGTGGAAATCTGTCATCAGTGCGGCTACCTGTCCCAGCATGGCGGGTGTGACCTGGTCTTGTGGGAGCAGCAGGTCCATCATCCTGTCGCGGGGGAGCTGCTTCATCTTGACCGCATACTCAATCACGTCACCCGTGCCGTCAAGCCGAATCCCTTGGGGTGATTCAGTTATAGGCAGCACACCCAGGTAGGCGCCCGGGCAAAGGCGCCGGTTGAGATCCAGTTCCTGATGGCAGAAGTGCTGCCTTTTATCCAGGGTGGTGTAATCCAGATATCCCAGATCGACCGGCTTTTTGGTCTTATAGGCATAATCGCCTGTGAGGAAGATAAAGGACATCTGAGTCTGCTGCAGCTCCACAACGGCCGGACGTTCCGGATATGCCGATGGATTTAATAAGGCCTGTACATAGGGAGGAAATTTTGACGGCATAACGCGTGATATTGTAGCAGGTTTACTCGTAAATTTCACGCATGATCATCATCGCGGCTACCTGGGCAGGCATCAAACCGGCCGGATAAGTTATAATTCAACCGGTCATTAGAGATCAGAGTGATAGAAATGAAGAGTGACGAATTGAGGTTGTTTCAGGAGAGGGTAGCCTCGCTGCGCGTAAATCCCGTCGCCATAGAGAGTGTTAAAATCCATGGCGCCAACGGCGGTATTATACAAAACAAAAAGGGAAAGGAGGCCTCCCTTCAAATTTACACGGCCATCGCCTCGAATGACGGCTATATCAATGCGGCAAGCGCTAAAAAGGGGCTGGCCGTATACGGGAAGTCGCTGAGAGATGAGGCAAAGCAGAGCCCCGGCAATCATCCCGAGATCGACAGGCTGGAAAGTATCGCCCGCTTGAGACAAGCGGTGAGGTGTGATGTCATCCGTCGTGAGGCTATCAGGCCGGTGCCTGAGCGCATTATGAAGGTACTGCCTGAAGCGCTGAGAAAATACCCGACGCCCTTTTACATTTATGATGAGCAGGGCATCAGGGAAACAGCCGGGGCATATAAAAAGGCCTTTGCCTGGGTGAAGCTGGGATACAGGAATTACTTCGCTGTAAAAGCCTGCCCTAATCCTCACATTGTGAATATTTTAAAGGGGGAGGGCTTCGGTGCTGACTGCAGCTCCCTGGCGGAGCTTGTCATAGCTGAAAAACTGGGTTTGCGAGGTGAGGATATCATGTTCACCTCCAACGATACGCCTGCTGAGGAATATATTAAAGCAAAACAACTCGGCGCAATCATCAATTTGGATGACACGTCGCATATAGGCTACCTGGATAAGAACGCCGGGATGCCCAAGCTTATCTGTTTCAGATATAATCCGGGACCACTCAGGAAGGGCAACGATTTCATCGGCGATCCCCGGGAGTCCAAATACGGCGTTACCACCGGGCAGATAAAGAGCGCATACATCAAGGCCATGGAGCTGGGGGCGGAAAGATTCGGCATGCACACCATGGTCGTCTCCAACATGCTGGATGAGCAATACCTGGAGGAGACCGCGGTGATGCTGTTCAAGCTGGCTGCGATGATAAACCACGATACAGGTATCGAGTTCGATTTTATCAACCTGGGAGGCGGATTTGGCATACCTTACAAGCCCGAGCAGGCTGCTATCGACCTGGACGCTGTCTCCGCCGGCATACGCAGCGCCTATAAGAAATATATTGGAGACAGGGGTTTAGGCCCGGTGCGTATAGTTACCGAATGCGGCAGGGCCATTACGGGCCCGCACGGATTTCTAGTATCGAAGGTCCGGCATGTCTCCCGGAAATACAAGGACTTCGTAGGACTGGACGCCTGCATGGCCAACCTGATGCGCCCTGCGCTGTATGGCGCCTATCACCATATGACAGTGATGGGCAAAGAAAATGAGCCTAAAGGCCGCGTGTACGATGTGACCGGCTCTCTTTGCGAGAATAACGACAAGTTCGCTGTGAACCGTCCGCTGCCGGAGGTTGTGCCGGGCGACGTCTTAATAATACATGACGCCGGCGCACATGGATATGCTATGGGCTTTCAGTATAACGGCAAGTTGCGCTGCGCAGAGCTCCTGGCTACGCCCGGGGGCAAAGTGCGTCAGATACGGCGGGCCGAGGTATTGGACGATTACCTGGGCACAATCGAGAACTGGCCGTAGGCGGTCTACGTCCGGCTGTCGTTGGAATTCTGCGTTGCTGCCTTATCACCGTTTAAGCTGCTATCTCCCGCCAGCCTGTCCAGCCACTCGATCGATTTGAGTTGCTTCTCCAGTAAATAGCGTACGTTGTCGCGCAGGATGCCCTTGATCTCCCTCGCCAGCTCGGCATTGAGCTTGACCCGGCCGGCGGTGGCAATATCGCTGCGCTGCCAGAGGCGCAGTACTTTCTGCGCATTCACCGATATGGTCCTTGCCGCCATATCGGAATAGCCGCACTCCCGGCAGAGCACGCCGCCCTGCGCCGGGTTAAAGTAGTTCGTTTCCGGCTGGAGGACCCTGTTGCAATTGGCGCATTTTTGAAGCTGTGGGGTGTAACCCAGGTGACCCAGCAGGCGCAGTTCGAAGAACTGTACCATGCGTTGCCCATCCCCCGTTTCCGTCAGCCGCCTCAAAGTATCGAGGAACAATTCGAACATCTCCCTGTCTTCGACGTTCTCTTCGATAAAGCTATCTACCAGTTCGGAAAGATAAAAGCCGCAGGACATAAGCTCGAGGCTGTCGCGCATGGGAAGGAAGATGTCCAGTGCCTGTGCCTGTGTAACGATATCCAGGTTGCGGCCACGCGCCAGCATAAGCTGGCTGTGTGTGAGCAACTCGACACTGCCTCCCAGTTTGCTGCCGGGCCGCATTGCTCCTTTGGCGATGGCCCTCACCTTGCCATAGTCTGCGGTGAAGATTGTGAGAAGCCTGTCGGCCTCGCCGAATTTATGACGCTTGATGATGATGCCGGTAGTACGGTAAACCCGCGCGGTCATGGGTACGCTAACTCATCTCCTGCCGCCCTTCCAGGGCGCGGCTGAGCGTAATATCATCAGCATATTCGAGATCCCCACCGAAGGGCAGGCCGCGGGCCAGCCGGGTAACCCTGATGCCCAGGGGCGAGACCAGGCGCTGAATATACATCGAAGTTGCCTCGCCCTCAGAATTAGGATTGGTAGCCAGTATAACCTCGATGATGCCGTTGGCGTTCAGGCGGTCCAACAGCTCCTGTATGTGCAGATCCTCGGGCTTAATGCCGTCGCCGGGCGATATTACACCGTGCAGTACATGATAAAGTCCGTGGAACTTCTTGGTGCGCTCCAGCGGCAATATGTCGATAGGCTCCTCCACCACGCAGATCCTCGTCATATCCCGCGTTCCGTCTGCACAGATCCCACAGGGATCGGTATCCGTTATGTTGAGGCAGGTAGAGCAGAGCCTGAGGTTCTGTTTGATAGCTATTATTGCATCGGCGAGGTCGCGGGTCCTTTCGGGTGGCGCCTGGAGGAGATGATAGGCCAGGCGCTGGGCGCTCTTCGGGCCTATACCAGGGAGCTTGTTCAGCTCCTCGATGAGTCTGGATATGGGCCGGGCCGAGGGGAGGAAATCGGGATTCAAGTCTCGCTCCTACATCAGCCCCGGAATCTTGAGCCCGCCTGTCAGCTTGCTCATGTTCTGTGTGGCTAATTCCTGCGATTTTTGTACCGCCTCATTGCAGGCGGCCAGCACCAGGTCCTGCAGGAAATCCACATCTTCAGGATTGACGACCTCGGGTGATATGGATATCGACTGAAATTGCTGATGTCCGTTGATGACTATTTTTATGGCGCCTCCGCCTGCTGTAACCTCCACATTGGTCCTGCCCAGTTCCTCCTGTGCCTTGATCATTTTAGCTTGCAATTCCTGTATCTGGCGCAGGTTAAATTGACTCATTTCCCCTCCGTTTGATTGCTGCTGGCTGGCTTCAGCTCGGATTTGGCTCCACCCTGCTGCATAAGAATACAGGTTACTGTATAAGTGTGGCCGAAAACCTCTTTGAGTTTCTTTTCGATGATATGCAGGTATTTGCGATTATCTATATAGCTCTTATGGAAATCGTGATAGAAGCCTAAAACCAGATTGCCGCTCTTAATCTCTACCGGCTCGCAGGCGTGGCGCAGGCGGGCATCGAGATTTCCCCCCGAACCTTCCCCACGCATGGAGTTAATGAAATCCTTCCAGTGTTCCTGTAAGTATTTCAAATCGTTGGGATCGTCCATCTTGAGGGGCTCCGACAGACGGTGCTGGTCGACCGGATCAGCAGCCTGGGCATGGGGAGCGGAAGGCGGAAGAGATGATTCGGCAACCTTAGGGGGCCTGCTCACGAGGCTGGCCGGCCGCGCCTGCTCGGGCGGACGGTTAATCCTGAGCGTTGGTGCGGCGGGACGGGATGAAGGCCATTCCCTGCCGGATGGCTGGTCCGCAGCGGCGGACTTGTCTCTGGCGTGCTGCGAGACAACACTTTCCACCAGAGCCAGCTCGAGCGGCAGGGGCGAATAGGTGTCCATGCGCAGGTCTACGCTGCTGAAGAGCTTAATAGCATTAAGCAGGTAATCGAGAGTTGTGCCTCCGGCAACCTTTTGCATCTCGGCAAAGTCATCGGAAGTGGCGTCAATCATGTCGGCAGAGCCTGATTTAGCCAGCAGGAGCTGACGCAGGTAATCCACCAGCTCGCGGTTAAACTGCTTGAGGTCCAGGCCCTCTCCAGCGACGGCGTTGATTACCTTAAGCCCCGCGGATACGTCCATGGCTATAATACAACGTGCCAGCTCGCGTATACGCAGATCACCGCTGATGCCCAGCATGGCCTGCGCCTGAGGCAAGCTGATGCTATTGCCGTAATAAGTGATGAGCTGCTCCAGTAAATTGGTTGCATCCCGCAGGCTGCCCGTTGTCACCTTGGCCACCAGTTTGAGCGCCTCTGAATCTATCTCTATGCCCTCTTTTGCGCAGATATGCGCCAGGCGTGTGATAACGGCGATGCTGGACAGACGATGGAAATCAAAGCGCTGGCAGCGGGAAGTGATTGTGGAGATTATTTTATGCGGATCGGTCGTCGCAAGGATGAAAATGACATGTGGCGGCGGCTCCTCCAGGGTCTTCAGGAAAGCATTGGCGCCTTCCCGGGTTATCATGTGTACCTCGTCGATGATGTAAACCTTGTAACGCAGGATATTCGGAGAGTAGTTGACCCTTTCCTTGAGGTCGTTCATATCGTCTATGCCACGGTTGCTGGCCTCATCGATCTCGATGATATCCAGCGCGCTGCCCTTATTGATGGCAAGGCAGGAATCGCAGGAATTGCAGGGTTCGCCATCGATGGGTTCACGGCAGTTGACGGCCTTGGCCAGGATGCGGGCGGTGCTGGTCTTGCCGCTGCCGCGCGGGCCGCAGAACAGGTAGGCAT
>CAYVBI010000032.1:0-13918 GCA_964448985.1 uncultured Dehalococcoidales bacterium | reverse complement strand
GCCATAACGCTCAGCGACCGCTCCAAAGTGGCTCTGGCTGCAGGCCTCTGGTAACAATACAAAATAAGTGTTACAACAACCGGGATCAGGTCAAGATCACCCCTGAAGAGTAACTTTTTGAGTATGCAAAAATGGACAAATATCTTTTAGGGATAGATGTGGGAACCAGCGGGTGTAAATGCTGTGTCATTAATGATGCGGGCCAGGTAGTAGCTTCCGCAAGCTATGAATATAATCCTCTGATCATCAGGCAAGGTTGGATCGAACAAGATCCGTTAAGCTGGTACGAAAGTGTGACAACCGTTTTAAATAAATTAAGCGCGGAAGTTGATTTGGAGGGTATCGCGGCAATCGGCGTAACCGGACAAATGAGGGGAGTAACCTTAATTGATCGTTCAGGTAACGTCGTTAGAAATTCCATACTCTGGAATGATTTAAGAAACATTCAAGAAGTAGACGAAATACGCAGAGAACATTCCGATATTATCCAGAGAGTAACGAAGAACCCGTTAAATACGATGTGCACCCTTCCCAAGGTGCTATGGATTATGAGAAATGAGCCTGATAACTGGGAAAGAACATGTAAAGTTATTTTCCCTAAAGACTATATTAACTTCAAACTTACAGGAAATCTGCAGACGGATTTCAGCGATGCGTCCGGCACATCTTTTTATGACATAAAGAAGCAAAATTGGTCCAACGAGATTTTAAAAACCTTCTCAATTTCCAGAGACAGGCTCCCCGATATTTACCAATCGACTTCGATAATAGGCGAGGTAACTGCGGAAGCTTCCGGTGAGACCGGTATTCCCAGGGGGGTCCCAGTAGTTGCAGGGGGAAGTGATGCGACAGTAGAATCTTTTTCCATCGGGCTGCTTAATTCGAGTCAATGCAAGATAAGGTTGGGAACATCCGGCGCACTTTCTACGATTGTCGACAGCGACTATGACCTTTCAAACAGCATGAACTATTGCTGGTCATATGTTATCAAGGACAGATGGATGCTGGACGTAAATACACGTTCATGTGCACAGGCGGTCAAGTGGTTGAGAGATGTGTTTTACGCAGACAGGCCAAAAACAGGCAAAACCTATGATGAAATCGATGATGATGCTTATGATGCGCCTGTAGGTTCGGACGGGCTTTTGTTTCATCCATATCTGCTGGGTGAAGACGCTCCGTACTGGGATAGCGAGCTTAAGGGAGATTTTTCAGGTATTTCTGTCAATCATGAAAGATCTCACTTTGCCCGGGCAATTTATGAGGGAACGGCCTTTGCATTAAGAGATGCCATGTCTGCTTATGGAGCGATGGCAGATGGATTCAAAGAAAATATTTTCACAGGTGGGGGAGTCAGGAGCAAATGCTGGTTGTCCATCGTTGCAGATATTTTGGGGATAGATGGGGGTGTTTCTGCAAATACGGATGCAGCTTTCGGGGCTTCCCTGTTGGCAGGTGTAGGGATCGGAGTTCTGGGTGAACTGGAGGAAGCAATACGCCTGTGCGAAAGCAGAGATTTTTATATCAAATATAACAGGGAAAATCATCAAATCTATAGTGAACTTTTTCATAAGTACAAAAGGATGAAGGACGTTTGTGACGAATACAAGCAATAAAATTGCAGGCAAAAGAATTGGTCAGGTGGGCAGTAATGAAACAAGCCTATATGCCTGAGCCGGGCGTAATTCTCTACCGGGATGTTGAACGGCCGGTGATTGAACCCGGTAAGGTTATTATAAAAGTGTCGAGAATTGGAATATGTGGCTCTGACGTCCATGTATTTAAAGGCAAACATCCGATTGTAAAATACCCTCTTGTTCAGGGTCATGAATTCAGCGGTCACATTGAAGAAATTGGGGAAGGTGTTGCCGGTTTTAGGAAGGGCGACTTAGTTACCATTCAGCCTGCAATTGGATGTGGACATTGCCCGGCGTGTAAAAAAGGCCTGTTTGCCCAATGCAATAAACTCAGTTTTGTTGGAGGCGATATTCACGGTGGAGGTAGCGAGTATTTCAAAATTCAATCAGAGCATGTGATAAAAATGCCAAAAACTGTGAGTGTAAACGACGCAGCCATGGTTGAGCCTTTAGCGGTAGCAGTACACTCTGTTAAAAAAGTACCCAGTGTTGAAGGAGAAGATATACTAATTGTTGGCGGCGGGACGATAGGTATTTTAGTAGCTCAAGTCGCAAAGCAATTTAAGGCAAAGAGAATTATTATCTCCGACATAATTCCTGCCAGGAACAGAATTGCAGCGGATTGTGGTTTCCTAAGTATCAATCCAGCAAAGGTCGATTCATTTGAAGAGGAGCTCAATAAGCTGCTTTCAAGTGAGCCCGTGGCCACAGTTTTTGAGTGTGTGGGCAACGAATCTGCGTTTAATACATGCATAAGAGCGGCCTCCAGGGGTGGACATGTGATACTGATCGGAGTTTATGAGAAGGCTATTAGCTGTGAAATGATCCTTGTTCAGGACAAAGAACTAAATGTGATTGGCTCTTTAATGTACACATGGAGTGATTACTTACAGGCGATAGATTTAATTGCCGGCGGCCGGGTCAATTTGAAGATATTGCAAACTCATCATTTTAAATTCGACAGGTGGATTGATGGTTACAAGTTGCTTAAAGAGAAGCCGGAAGAAGCTTTGAAAGTTTTAATTGATATGGATTAATATATGTGATTCCGGAATATACTTTGCCTTTACCCGTTTTAACAGTAGAAATTCCCGGACTATCTGTAGATAGCCTTATTATGCTTATTCAAATATTTATACGAGGTAGAGGAAATGGGTAAAAAGCAACCTGCTAAATCAGTGGGGTTGAATGATTCACTTCCGGTAGGCGGGGAGGCAGATGTCGTCGTGATAGGCAGCGGACCTTCTGGAATTGCCGCAAGTTTAGCCGCACGCAGGAAAGGCGTAGAAGTCATCCTCATTGAAAGGTACCCCTTTATCGGCGGTATGTCTACATTAATCCCCATTGCAAACTGGCCTTTAAATACCGCGGTGGAGACGGGCGAATTGGATATGCCCTACGATGGAATACTGGGTGAAATCCTGGACCGCATGAAGGCCTTGAATGCCATAGAGCTGCACAACGTGGTTGAAGGGGTTGATAAGTTCGTTCCCATTGTGGGCGACGGTGACAAAGTCGACACCAGCCAATGGTACCTTTTCAATCCCGAGGCGCTCAAGTACCTTTATTTCGATATGCTGCATGAAGCCGGCGTGAAGTTGAGGGTCAACTCCCTGGTTGTGGATACTATCGTAGCGGATAACAAGATAGAGGCTGTGGTGGTGGAGACCCTGACCAGAAGAGAGTTGATTAAAGGGAAAATCTTCATAGATTGTACAGGGAGCGCGGATGTCGTTGTACGGGCTGGCTCTGAGGCTGTGCTGGGCACGGGCGATAATGACGGCGTCCCTGCCGGTTTAATGATACCCTCGTCTACAACCTTCTGCATCGCCGGCGTGGATACCGATAATATCGACCTTGACGAAGTGGCGAAAATTTACGAGCAACACAGGCTCAAGGGTGAGATCAACGTCCCCTTCGAAGGCTTATTCCCGGTTATTGTATGCAAAGGCGTGATCCATATCTTCGGTACACGTGTATTCGATATAAATCCGCTTGATCCAGAAAAGGCTGCCCTCGGAGAAATGGAACAGAGGCGCCAGATAAGAGATATCACGAATTTTCTCAAAAAGGAATTCCCGGCATTCCGCGATTGCCATCTTATAAATACCGGTATGTCCATAGGCATGATCGGTACAAGGCGTATAAGGGGAGACTATTTTATAACTCAGCAGGATATCATGGAGGCCAGGAAATTCGAGGACGCAATTGCCGCCGGCACTTACAAGCTCGAAGTATGGGAGACCGACGGGGGCAATGCTCACTTCCAGCATATAATCGGCACCTGGTATACGATTCCATTTCGCGCCCTTCTACCCAAAGGTTTGCAGAACGTGATTGTGGCCGGCAGCTGCATATCGGGGCAAATAATAGCCATGGCGACCTGGGCGGTCATGCCCGTGTGTTTCAAAACCGGCCAGGCGGCGGGAACGGCAGCCTCTATGTGTCTCAAGGGAAATACGGGGCCGCGGGATATTTCCATCCCCGAGCTGCAGCGCATCCTTCGCCAGGACGGTGTTTTTCTTGGCTGAATTAATAGTACTTGCAGAGGTTATTGCCCGATAGGTCTCTAAGATACCTACCAGGTGCATCATACTAAAAAATAACATGGAGGCTGCTGTTAATCATGGGGGGAAAACTAAAAATAATCTACGAATATCCTAAATGGATAATGGCCAGTTATGGTTCAAGAGAGCTATTCAGCCAGTGGATAAGCGCAGCATTCGGCTTCACAATTTTCTTCTATTACGAGGTGGTGATCGGCCTGGATGTAACTCTGGGGGCGATGGCATTTATCCTCTATCAAATATGGAATTCAATAAACGATCCGCTTATCGGCTATGTGATGGAGCATTATGTTTTTCCCTGGGAAAAAAAGTTTGGCATCCGCAGGACGCCGTTCATAATCGGGGGCGGTATATTATGGCTGCTCAGTTATCTGGCCATATTCCTGGGGCCAACCGGGTTGGACCCCGTCGCAGATAAATGGCAGATCTTTGCCTGGTATGCGATTTCCCTATGCTTGTACGACTTATTCTGTACGCTATTCGATGTAAATGCAGCAAGCCTGTTCCCTGAAAAGTTTCGTGGATTGAACGAGAGAAGGATGGTCCAGTTATTCGGCACAATCTTCGGCATTCTCGGAATCGTGCTGGCTGCAATCATCCCCCCTATGTTCATCACAACGGGAGTTGCCGTAACCTATCGACACTCCGCCATGGCGACTGTAGTAATCGGCCTGCTTATGCTCTTGCTGCTGCTTCCTGGCACTTTTGAAACTAAAAAATTACGAGAGCTTTACAGGCGCAGAATGGAATCGGTGGAAGCAAATAGGCCGCCGGGATTTTTCAAAACAGCCAAAACGGTCCTTACAAACAAGCGCTTCGTGAGCAAAATCACGTTGTATCTGGGTTATCAGGTCGGTTGCATAATGCTTCAGATGAGCGCTTTTTATATCACAACATACCTGTTAAACGCAGGGGCATCCAGCATCAGCTATCTTCTGGGCAGCATGTTGGTAGGCGCATTGATCTCCGTCCCGGTCTGGATGATTGTCTCCCAGAGGGTGAACAATAACAGAATGGTCAGTGTAGTGGCCGGTTTCCTGATGGTTCTCACGTTTATACCGATGATCTTTGTAAACGGTCTATCCGGATGGATCATCAGCCTTGTGGCATTCGGGATTGCGCTGGGTGGGATGTGGTTCATGGATCCACCTACAATGGGCGATATCCTGGACGATGTAGCCACGAAAACAGGCCGAAGGGATCCGTCGGTTTATATAGGATACCAGTCCTTTATTTTTAAACTGGGACAGACAAGCATAGCAGCCGTAATTGCCATCGTACACACCACAACCGGTTTTGTCTCCGGCGCGCCCAGTCTTGAGCAGATGATGGCGCTGAGCCCGACTCCCGAACTGGCGCTGTTCGGGATCCGCATACATTCCGCAATCGTCCCTGCATTTGTCGTGTTCATAGCCACGGTCATTTTCTGGAAATTTTACGACCTTACACCGGACAAGGTGGCTGCCAATAAAGCAAAATTAGAAGAGCTTGGAATTTAAGACGGATTCCCGGTACGAGTGCTTTACAAATGGGGAAAGCTAAGCTAGAATTGCCAGACCGCAAACCGGAAGCTGCTTCTGCTGTTCGTATGTAGTTATTGTATATGTAGTTTATGTTGTAGGGGCTTGTATATGAAAGAAAACCGGAAAAAATTTAGAATGGGTATTGTGGGGGCGGGAATTTTCGCCGAAGCCAATCATTATCCGTCGCTCTCTCTGCATTTTTTTGATGACGTCGAAAGATCTGCTGTTTGTGATTTAAACAAAGAGAGGGCGGACAGGATTGCCCGCAAATATGGGTGGGGCAATGTCTATACTGATTTGAAACAAATGATAAAAAATGAACGCCTTGATGGCGTTATCGTTTGTGTTGGCGCCAGGGCGAGTGTTGAGGCGGCCACTAAAGTACTTGAGAGCGGGCTGCCTGTTTTTTTAGAAAAACCCTCTTCAATTGATCTTGAGGGAACGTTGAAGATTGCAAAAGTGGCCAGAAAGAAAAGATTAATCGTTCAGGTCGGGCATCAAAAAAGACACGGTTTGGCGTACAGAAGGGCGCTGGAAATCGTCAAAGACAAGAAGAAGTTCGGCAATATCATCCAGATTGAAAGCAAGATGCACGGTTTTCCCGTATTTCCAACATTTTATACGTGCATGCTGGAGTGGCAATGTCACAATCTGGATATACTGAGAGCATTTGCAGGCGATATACAGGAGATAGAGGCCAAATCATTTAAGACCGGTAAAGAAACCGGCGCATTAACAGCGATGGTCAGGTTCGTTTGTGGCGCACTGGGGATTTTAGGGTGGGGAACCTATGGAGGCCCCGGGCAGTTTTCAGAGAGGATTGAGATATTAGGTGATAGGGGAAAAGGTGTTATTATCACTAATGCGCGAGAAGTCACTTTTTATGACGAGGATATAGGTGAGACCTGGACACCCGATTGGAATCCGATTAGCAGAAACCAGAGCCATGTCTTCAATGGTTATGTGGGAGAGCTCCTTCATTTTATCGACTGTGTGAAGAAAAAGAAGCAACCCGAGCCCTCGATTGAGGACGAGGTCAAGACGATGTCTTATCTGATCGAAATTGCCAGGAAGGCTGAAATTCCAATTGAATGGTCGTTTATATCAAGCGCGCTTTAGATTAATTCCCGTTTATTTGGATGGCGTCACAAATTTAATACTGATTTGCGGCAGTTCAATTTATTACTAAAGAGTGAAGATACAAATGCGTAAAAAAGAAGACAAGCGTGCGGCATCATTAAGAGTTGAGCTGAGGAAAATTGTTGGACCTCAGAACGTTGTCTCAGATCAGTCTGAAATAGACTGTCAAGGGGTAGATGTCTGGTGGATTACACGTTACCATATGTTTCGGGGTGATGATTTTCCACAACCTCTCGCAATAGTCTTCCCTGAGAATAAAGAACAGGTCGTAGAGCTGGTGAAATTCTGCAATCTTCACAATATACCGATGGTCCCGAGGGGAGGCGGCGCAGGTGACTCCGGCGGTTCTTTAGCAGTAAACGGCGGAATTACCATAGACACAAAGAAAATGGATAAAGTCCTTCAAATCAATGAAAGGTCGTTAACCGCTCGTGTCCAGCCCGGCATATTACAAAAGCATCTGGAAGAATACTTGAATCGGCGCGGGTATACTATGAATCATTTCCCGGCGTCATTCCATACCTCCACCCTGGGTGGATTCGTCAGTACAAACGGGACCGGCATTCTTTCTTCGAAATATGGAAAGCTCATAGACATGGTGCATCAGCTTGAAGTTGTGTTGCCCGACGGCAAAATATTTAGAAGCTTACCGGTAAACCGGCATTCCACCGGTCCTGATTTTTCCAAGCTGTTCATCGGAGCCGAGGGTACACTGGGGATCATTACCGAGATCCTGTGCAAAATCTATCCTTTGCCGGAAAAGAGGGCGTTCCTGTCCTTTCTTTTACCCAACTTAAGGGATGGGATAGAGATCGGAAGGAAGATAATGGTCAGCGGACTTCAACCCTGCATTATGCGATTTTACGACGAAAGAGATACGAGTCATATTCTCAAGAATCAATATAGTATGGAAGGTCAGGGATGTTTCTTAATGGTTGGATTCGACGGACTAAAAGAGCTTGTTGACGTTCAAACCAGGCTGGCACATGAGATTATTTCGAAGGCCGAGAGCAAAGAACTGGGAGATAAACAGGCATGGGTTTGGTGGAATGACCGGCTAAAATCGTATTATCCTCCGCTCGATTACGTTTGTGAGCCCTGGATGACGGCGGTCACCGACACGATCGCCCCTTACGAGGACATTGAAAATGTCTACCGGGCAATGAAATCGGCCGTGGAAGATGGATTCCGCGAGTACGGGGCTATATTTCATGCGCATTTTTCCCACTGGTATGAGTGGGGAACCAGTATATATCCGTCATTTATGATCAAGAATACGCCGGAGGATTATTCCGAGGCCCTCAAGCTGTATAGGGACGTGTTAAATGCCTGCATAAGAGCAGCCATCAGTAATGGTGGTGTTGTAAATGAGCATCATGCTATCGGGCTGCGTCTCGGCAAGTTAATAGAAGAAGGATACGGCAAGGAAAGCTTTGAGCTTATAAAAAAGGTCAAAAAGGCTTTAGACCCGAACAATCTAATGAACCCGGGCAAGCTAGGCTTAGGAGAGGAAAAAGCTAATGGTTTTTGATCAAAAGACAAAAGAAATCTTAAAGATGTGTAGGTGTTGTTTCATGTGCAGGCACGCCTGCCCTGTTTTTTTGGCAACTAAATTGGATGCAGATACGCCCAGGGGCCATGCTCTACTTATTTCAAGAATTGACGAAGGTTTATCGGAGTGGACTGAAGACACAGTTGATAAGATATACCGGTGTTCGCAATGCAGTCTTTGTAAAGAGCTTTGCGAATTTAAGTGGGGGGAAGATCTTGTGGTACAGGCGGGGAGAGAAAATATCGTGAGTGGCGGGAGAGCGCCTGAAGTAGTAAGAAATCTTGCGCGCCTGCTGATCGATCGTGGGACAGCCTACAGCAAGCCTCCAAAAGAGTTAAAAGTTCAGAGAGCAGTTGTCAGGGGAAAGCAGCCCGATGTTTTATATTTCGCGGGTGACACGGCATTTGGTGAGCATCCTGAGATCATTCAAGCTACAGCGATAGTGTTGGACTCCATGGGCATAAACTGGGCGATGCTTGAAAAGGGGGAATCGACGGGGGTTGAGCTTTTCGAGCTCGGATATACCGATGAGGCAAAAAAAGTGGCAGGAGACCTTGCCAGGAAGATACTGAATATTCACGCCGCTGTCTTGATTACGGGCTGTGCCCATGCTTACAGAGCATTTAAAGAACTATATCCACAATGGGGTATCGAGGCTTTAAAAGATATTCAGGTCTATCATATTGCTGAATATCTTTTTAATAAAGCCAGCACTGGAGAATTGAAATTGCTACCGGATTCAACTCTTTCTGACGTGTCCTATCACGATCCCTGTCAGTTAGGCAGGAAAATGGGTATTTATGATGCCCCCAGGAATCTGATAGAAGCCATAACGGGTAATCCGCCTATAGAATTGTTCCACAGTAGAGGTGAAGCCGAATGCTGTGGCGCAGGCTCCGTAATGCATTTAACCAATCCCGATGTATCGCTTAAAATGGCACGGAGAAGAATGGAAAGCGCATTACAGGAGAGCGCCAGGTTAGTTATAACGGCGTGTCCCAACTGTAAAAATATCCTGGCGAAGGCTGATTCAGATATGCATGGCGACATAAAAGTGCTCGACATCATCGAATTAATAGCTTCACAGGTTAAGGGGAAAGATCAGGGGAAATCCCGTTGAATATTTATTAAAGCCCTATTATACTTATTTAAATATTTTTGCGAGGTAGCGGAAATGGGTAAAAAGCAATCGGCCGAATCAAGGGGACTGAATGATTTGCTTCCGGTAGGAGGGGAAGCTGATGTCGTGGTGATAGGCAGCGGACCTTCCGGAATTGCGGCAAGTATAGCCGCAAGCAGAAAAGGCGCAGAAGTCATCCTCATTGAAAGGTACCCATTCGTCGGCGGTATGTCTACATTGATCCCCATTGCAACCTGGTCTTTAAATACCGCGGTGGAGACGGGCGCAATGGATATGCCCTACGATGGAATACTGGGTGAAATCCTGGACCGCATGAAGGCCTTGAATGCCATAGAGCTGCACAACGTGGTTGAAGGGGTTGATAAGTTCGTTCCCATTGTGGGCGACGGTGACAAAGTCGACACCAGCCAATGGTACCTTTTCAATCCCGAGGCGCTCAAGTACCTTTATTTCGATATGCTGCATGAAGCCGGCGTGAAGTTGAGGGTCAACTCCCTGGTTGTGGATACTATCGTAGCGGATAACAAGATAGAGGCTGTGGTGGTGGAGACCCTGACCAGAAGAGAGCTGATCAAAGGGAAAATCTTCATAGATTGTACAGGGAGCGCAGATGTCGTTGTACGGGCGGGTGCTGAAGCTGCGCTGGGCACGGGCGATAATGATGGCGTACCTGCCGGTCTAATGATACCCACGTCTACGACTTTCCGCATCGCCGGCGTGGATACCGACAACGTAGATATGGAGGAAGTGGCAAAAATTTACGAGCAACACAGGCTCAAGGGCGAAATCAACGTCCCCTTTGACGGACTATTCTGGCATATTGTATGCAAGGGAGTCGTCCAGATCTTCGGTACACGTGTATTCGATATCAATCCGCTTGATCCCGAAAAGGCGGCCCTGGGAGAGATGGAACAGAGACGCCAGGTAAGAGATATCACGAATTTCCTTAAAAAAGAAATCCCGGCATTCCGCGATTGCCAGCTTATAAATACCGGTATGTCCATTGGCATGATCGGTACCAGGCGTATAAGGGGAGACTATTTTATAACTCTGCAAGATATCATGGAGGCCAAAAAATTCGAGGATGCAATTGCCGCCGGCACTTACAAGCTCGAGATATGGGAGACCGACGGCGGGAATGCGCACTTCCAACATATGATCGGCACTTATTATACGATTCCATATCGCTCCCTTTTACCCGGCGGCCTGGAAAATGTGCTGGTGGCCGGCAGCTGCATATCAGGGCAAATAATAGCCATGGCAACATGGGTAGTTATGCCGATGTGTTTTAAAACGGGCCAGGCGGCAGGGACGGCAGCCTCTATGTGTCTCAAGGGAAATACGGGGCCGCGGGATATTTCCATCCCCGAGCTGCAGGGTATTCTCCGCACGGATGGAGTTTTTCTCGGCTGATTCAATATTGTCAGCAATTGTTAATACCTGAATCTCGCTTCTCAAATTAAGGAGGTAGCCATGAGTCAGATCCAAAAGCTTTCACTGAAAATCAAACTCGGATACGGCGCCGGCGAATTCGCCAGCAGTATTTTCTGGATCACCATGGCCTTCTGGCTGATGAATTACCTGACCGATGAAGTCGGTCTCTCGGCAGCTCTGGCGGGAGTGGCGATCATGGTCGGGAAAGCGCTGGATGCCGTCATCGATCCGGCGGTGGGATTTCTCTCCGACCGGACGCAGAGCAAGTGGGGAAGGCGGAGACCCTGGTTTCTATGGGGAGCAGTTCCCTTCGGTATCGCCTATTTTATTATGTTTACCAATTTCCATATCACGGGACAAGTGGCTATTTTCTCCTGGGAAAGCCTGACTTTTATTTTGCTGTGCCTTACCTATTCATGCACCAATGTGCCTTTCAATTCACTGCTGCCTGAGCTGACAAAAGACTATAACGAGAGGACGTCTCTTACGGGATACAAATCCATGTTTGCCGTCGTCGCCACTCTCCTGGGAGCCGGTGCCGCGATGCCCATCATGTCGTCATTTGGCAACCGGACAACCGGCTTTATGGCCATGGGGGCTATCTTCGGCTTTATGATTATTCTCTCGGTTCTCATACCATTTTTCGCCGTCCGCGAACCGGCTCATGTCGAAAGGGAAAAACCCCAAAATATATTCAAGTCCAACCGGGAGGCCTTTAAGAACAGGCCTTTTGTCCTTATACTGACTACCTGGACACTGAATACCTGCGGCATGACTGTCGTGACTGCCACGTTGATCTACTACTTCAAGTATCTATTCAACGATGAGCAGCTCATAACGCCGGCTTCGCTGATTATGCTGCTTACGTCCATGATTTTTATCCCGGTGGCGGTAAAGGCTGCAGCGAAGCTGGGCAAGAGAAACACATATCTTATAGGCATGTCTATGGTTACAATTGCATGTTTGCTAATATTCTTCATCGGACACACAGCGGGCATTTATGTGGTTTATGCCATCATGTTTGCTACCGGCATTGGTCTATCAACGCATTATGTGCTTCCCTGGGCTATAATACCGGACACCATAGATTACGATTACTCCCTGAGCGGTGTGCGCCGGGAGGGTGTGTACTACGGTCTCTGGACATTCATGATAAAGATCGGTCAGGCGCTGGCAGGTCTTTTTGTAGGCGTGATTTTGAGCCTTTTCGGTTACATTCCGGACATTGCCCAGAGTGCGTCCTCTCTATTCGGGATCCGACTCCTGATAGGTCCCATCACGGCGGTGTTCTTTATACTGGGGCTTGTATTCCTGTATCTCTATCCGATCGACAAGAAACGCTATGAAGAGATACAGCAGACTATTAAAGATTTGGAAGGGAGCAGAAAGGCAGCAACATAATGTGGGGTCCGCTGCCTTTCATCACCAGCGGTTCCAATTGAAGTCCAGCTTGCCCATCCCGTTGATTGGAATGCGCTCGCCGTGTATCCAGGCCGAGCCTTCGACTTCGAGAAGCTGTTCCTGGTAGTCGATATCGATGTAGGTTAGAACCGGTGGAATTCGCATCCTGCTGTGATGAATCAGCAGTGGGCGGATATCGAGTTCCAGATCGGGGGAACGCACTTTCCAGGGCATATCCTGAAAGGCCGGATCGAAACTGAAATGCGCAGGGGAATACAACATATTCTCCTCGCCGGGGCGCCAGAGATAGGTGTAATGGTGGGGTACACCGCTGTCGTAGAAGCAGCTGAGAACGACCCCGGCCAGGTTTTCGCCCCAGAAGTGCAGCCAGTAAGCCGTCGAGTGGCGCGGCTGTATTCCCCAGTTGTGCTCGGTATAGCCGTGCCCGGCGAAAGGACGTTCCTCCCCCTCGAGAGACATCGTGCCCTCGGTCCGCGTGGAGATAAATTGCTGGATGTAATAGTCGATATGCTGGGTCAGCAGGTGGTCGCGGTGTACCGGAGACAGCGCTTTTTGGCTACATTTTGCACGTACCTGAGGGGTTTCGACCTCTATCTGCCAGCCGTCTTCAGCGCGGCCGGAAAAACGCAAATGCCCCCATTTTCCCCGCGCGGCAACCTCAACAGCATCGCCGGCAGCGGCATAGAATTTGCCCAGATGGTCCTCGTTCCAGCGCCGGTTATTCCCGTAGTCTATGATCTTGACCGAGACGTAGTCTGACGGGAAGGCTTGCAGGGCGAGGAATACAAAATAAAGCTTCTGCTGAGGGTCCAGGCCTTCGAAGTACCACCACTGCTTGCTGCGCACAAACGCCAACGGTCCAAAGCGACGGGTTTTGACGGCAATATAGCCTTCGTCACGCATTGTAGATTCTCCTTCTCTTCCTATAGTTTGAGAGGCGGCTATGTTCGAAATCAGGATACGCTTGCGCAGACGGTACGTCAACAAAACCACCGGTGAAACATGATCACGCGCACACGGCTATTGTCAGGCATCAGGATTTGATGATATGTATTAGAGGCAATCTGAAGCTTCGGCCGTATTATGGATTCGGGTCTTCCGGCTCGAATTGATTTGCAGAATACTCAATCGTATAATTATCTTTAACATCGGTTGCATGTGTATGGACATCCACATGCCTTTTTGGAGAGGAGGTTTTATGCAGAACATCGATTCATCCGTATCCCCTTACCGCTGGGTGGTGCTGGGAGTTTTCATGCTCAACGTCGCCATGTCCCAGATACTGTGGATGACATTCGCCCCCATTGCCAGGGACGCGGCTGCCATCTATACCGGTGGTAATATCGACCTCGTTGATTTGCTGGGCATACTTGCCATGCTCGGATGGATTCCATTCTGTCTGCCTGCTGCCTGGTGCATCGACAACTGGGGGCTGAAGAAAGGCGTGGGGATAGGCGTCGTCCTGGTGGGCCTGGGTGGTTTTCTGCGTATCTTCGCACCGG